>NZ_FOOK01000031.1:0-13208 GCF_900113175.1 Planifilum fulgidum
TTTAAGTGAAAGGGGCAAACAACTGTATAAACGACGGAGTCAGACCATTGAGCGCAGCTTCGCTGACGCCAAAGAACTTCATGAGCTTCGTTATGCACGCTACAGGGGGCTTGCCAAAGTCAGAGAGCAATGCCTCCTTATTGCCGTGGCTCAAAACATCAAAAAAATGGCCTTGCTCCTCTCGAAGAGAGGAAAAGGCTTTGTGATCCGCCTAATTTACCAAATCTAATCTCCTTTATCTGTTTATTCCCCATAAACATGCAACCCCTGGCGCTTTTCTTGCGAAAAGAGCCAGGGGGTTTGTCATCAATCTCAAGCCCCCGGCGGGGGCTTCTTTTTTTGCCCCTTCAGTGAAGGGGCCACCAACCCGTCAACAAGAGGACGGAGCTTGCAAGCAGGAATCCCCCCGCAAGCAAGGAAACGAGTCCAACAGCCTTAAAGAAAGAATTCTCCTTTCCGGCGGCGAAGGTTCCAAGCAACAAAAGAAACATCGCCGGGACAGAAAACCCCTTTTTCCATCTTCCCTCCGCGGGGATGTGTCTATTTATTTACCCTCGCCGACGACCGGGAGGACCCATCACGTTTAACCGGTCGGGAATTTTTCTACTTGACCGAAAAATGGGCGGACAAGCCGGAAACGGATGCCCTTAAGAGGCTCCGGCCTTCGCCTGCCGCAGCATCCGGTTTTGGGTATTGTACATATCACAACCGAAATGTTCAGTCTAGAAATTGGCGACCGGATTGTGCCATCATTCTTCTCGAAAAACGGATGGAAGGAGTATGAAACCTTGAAAGACGACTGGCACAATCCCGACTTTGCCCTCCATTGGGACCGGACGGATCTGGAAGGCAACCCGGTCCGCGCCGGTCAGCTGGATCTGCCCTTTTCTTCTCGGGCGACGGCTGCGTCCCCATGCCGCGGTTCTGGATCTGGGCATCGGATCCGGAAAGGTGGAAGAGAGGCTGCTTCCCCTTCGGCCAAACGTCCGGGTGGTGGGCGTGGATGCGTCCGCGGCCATGCTCAGCCTGGCGAAACAGCGGCTGAAGGAGGCGCAGTTCCGCCTGATCCGGCACGACCTCAACGACATCGAAAGCCTCTCCCTCCCCTCCGCGCCGCTGCAGGCGGTCATCATCGTCCAAACGCTGCACCATCTGCCCCATCCCAAACAGAGAGAGGTGTACCGCTTCGTCCACCGCCATCTCGAACCCGGCGGACTGTTCCTGTTCATGGACCGCGTCCGGTTGCCGGCCGCGCCGACATGTGGGAATGGCTCGAGCAGCAAGCGGAACACAAGAGCGGAAAAAGCGGGGAACAATTCCTGACGGGGCTTCGCGGCAAGGACGACTCCCCGGCCTTGCTGGAAGAACATCTCGCATGGCTTGCGGAAGCCGGGTTTGCCGCCGGATGCCTTCACCTCTCCCTGAACCGGGCGCTGGTGGCGGCGGTAAAAGAGGAGGGTTGAACGGTTCGCGCGGAAGACTTTTCAACCGGTCGGACGGGTTCCCCATTCATCCGGCAATCCCCGGACCGGCCGTCCCTCCGGGTTCAAACTCGATGGCGCCGGCCAGCATCCGCTCCGCCTCTTCTCCCAGAAAGCGGCGGACGATGTGCAACGCCAAATGAATCCCCGAGGTCACCCCTCCCGAGGTAATGACCCCTCCTTCATCCACCACTCGCCTCCCCCTGCAGACCCTCACCTCCGGATAGCTCTTCTGAAAGTGATCGAGAACGGCATGGTGGGTGGTCGCCCGTTTCCCGGAAAGCAAGCCGGCTTCGGCCAGAAAATAGGCCCCGGTGCAAACGGAGGCGACCACCTCCGCGTCCTTGGAGCGCTCCCGGATCCACCGGAGCACACTTTGGTTTCCCAAAGCTTTTTGCAGCGGCGCGAAGGAGGCCCCGGGAAGCAGCAGAACATCGAAAGAGGGAGCGTCGTGCAAGCCGCAGTCCGGCAAAACCCGCAACCCGCCCTTGGCGGTCACCATCCGCCCCCCTTCCGAAACGGTACGAACCAAAAAGGGCGGATGTTGCGGAAGGTCCCTTCCCAGCAGCCGACCCCTCAGTTCCTTTCCGTTCCGCGCCGCATAGGAAAAGACCTCATACGGCCCCGAAAAGTCGAGGACATCGACGCCGTCAAACAGAAAAATCCCCACATGAATCGGCCTGTTCACCTTTTCTTCCCCCTTTTCCCTTTAAGACCGATCGGTCTGTCCCGACCGAGAAAAATCGCCGTTAAACGGCGAAAACATCCCTTTTCAGATACTGTCGCAGGTGATCCGCCACCCTCTCCATGGGATCCGTGTCTCCGTACAGCCTGCTCATCATCAGGGCTCCTTCAAAGGAGGCCGTCAGAACGAGCGCAACGGTGCGGGAATCCGCATCCGGGCGAAGCGTACCCTCCTCCTTCCCCTGATCGATGATCCGGATCAACCGTCCGAGGAAACGATCCAGGGCCTCCTGGGTCCGTTTCCGCAAAGCCGGATGGGCGTCATCGCTCTCCACCGAGGTATTCAGGATCGGACATCCCCCGGGAACCGGGGGGTTTTTCGCATAGTCGCGAAAAGATTCCACAAGGGCGAGCAGTTTTTCATCCGCCCCCTTTTTGCCGGCCAAACGACCGGCAAACCATCGCTCCACCCGCCCGACGGCATAGTCGAAGGACTCCAGGGCCAATGCCTCCTTGCTTGCAAAATGGTTGTAAATCCCCCCTTTCTGAAGACCCGTCTCCCGCATGATGTCGGACAGGGCGGCCCCCGAGAATCCCTTGCGGTTGAACAGGGAGGCCGCCTTTTCCAAAATCCGTTGGCGAGTCGACTGCGAAGCGGACATGGCTGATCACTCCTCTGCAGAGACCGACCGGTCGGTCCTTGAACAAGGATATCCCACCCCGGTTCCCTTGACAATCCCCGGCGCCGGCTGCCGTTCCTTTTCCGCCGGGGAAGAACCCGTACAAAGGATTCAAAACCGTTCATGTCGATTGTTCCCGAACGGTGCCGGCCGGATAAGAGGAGAAGGCCCCCTCCATCGCGAATGAATAAAAAGACAGGTCCTCATGATCTTTTATTTGTTCTGAGAAATAAGTCGAAACAGTTTGAGAAAGGACCGGGTTTTATGAGCCAATCCGATCTCTTGACCGAGTGGGATCAGGGACAGCGTCAGATCATGCAAGTGGTCGATAACGTGGAACGGGTCATCATCGGGAAGAGGAAAACGATCCAGTTGAGCCTGGTGGCCCTGCTCTGCGGCGGCCACGTGCTCCTGGAAGACGTGCCGGGCGTGGGCAAAACCATGCTCGTCAAGGCGATCGCCAAATCCCTGGACCTCGATTTCCGGAGGATTCAATTCACTCCGGATCTTCTCCCTTCCGACGTGACCGGCGTTTCCGTTTACAACCAGAAAACGATGGAATTCGAATTTCGTCCGGGACCGATCATGGCCCATGTGGTGCTGGCGGACGAAATCAACCGCACGTCCCCCAAAACCCAGGCGGCCCTGCTGGAGGCGCTGGAAGAGGGAAGCATCACCGTGGACGGGACGACGATTCCCATCGAGCCCCCCTTCTTCGTGATGGCAACGCAAAACCCGATCGAGTACGAAGGGACCTATCCCCTGCCGGAGGCCCAACTGGACCGCTTCCTGCTCCAATTGCAACTGGGCTATCCGGATGCCTCCCAGGAGGCGGAAATGCTGGAACGGATCAAAGAACGGCATCCCATCGAAACGATCGAAACGGTGATGTCCCGGGAAACGCTCCTGTCGCTCCAAAAGGCGGTTCGCCAAGTGTACGTCCACCCCGACATCATCCGCTACATCGTGGACATCGTGGCGGCCACCCGTTCGGCGCCCGGCATTTATCTGGGCGCAAGCCCCCGGGGGTCCATCGCCCTCTTCCGCACCGCCCAGGCGCTGGCCTTTATCCGCGGTCGCTCCTACGTGGTTCCGGACGATGTGAAGGAGCTCGTCCCTTGCACCCTGAAGCACCGGATGATGCTCACCTCCGAGGCACGCCTGAGCGGGCTGACGATCGATCGGGTGCTCCGGGACATCCTGCACAGGATTCCCGTCCCGGTTTTGCCGGAGGAAGGAAGGAGATCCCCATGAAGGGGGAGCTGCGGGGACTCTACCTCCTCCTGGTTCTGCTGGCCGCCTCCTTCGCCTTCGGCAAGTTTCAGGGGGGGTTCGTCCCCTGGTTCCTCTTTTACGTCACCCTTTCCCTCACCCTGTACGTCGGCGCCGTCGCCCTGGGAGCCCTCCGAAAAGTGGTGGTGGCAAGGGAACTTTCTCCAAAGCGGCTGACGGCGGGAGAAACCCTCCATGTGACAATCCGCTACCGGGTTCTTTCCCACTTTCCCCTGTCCTGGCTATATTTCCGGGAAAAGAGCGACCTGAAACACCCCCGGCAAGGCCATCTCGTCTTCGGATGGCGAAATGCCGGTGAAATCAATTATTCTCTCTCCCGGATTCCCCGGGGAAGGCACCTCTTCGAAGGCATCGAGGTGACGGCGGGGGATCTCTTCGGATTTGTAAAAAAAAGGTTGTCCGCGACCGACCGGGAAGAGGTGCTGGTCTATCCCCGGGTGAGGCCGATCCGCCTGTGGCGGACGGCGAACGACCGGAACGCGGGCCACAGCTTTTCCATGAATCGGATCAGCGAGAACGTCACCTCCGTGGTGGGAGTGCGGGACTATGTCCCCGGCGATCGCCTGCACCGGATCCACTGGAAGGCGACGGCCCGGGGGCAGGGACTGAAGGTGAAGGAATTTGAACACCGGACGACCAACGATTTTCTGTTCGTGCTGGACCGACGCGAATGGTCCTACGGCGGCAGGCGGGAGCTCTTCGAACGGGCCGTCAGCCTGACCGCTTCCCTGATCGCCTACGCCATCGACCGCCGTTTCAGCACCGGGCTGGTTTCCTGCGGCAAAAAGCGCGCGGTGTTTCCCCTCGGCCGCTCCCAGGATCACATGCTTCGCCTTTTCGAGCATCTGGCCACGGTGGAAGCGGACGGAAAGGAACCCCTCAGCCAGACGTTGCTGCGGGAAGCCGTCTACCTGCCCGCGGGGGCCACGCTGGTGATCGTGACCCCGCTGTTGGACGATCCGCTTTCTCAGGCCCTCATCCAATTGGCCTACCGAAAGGTGAAAGTGGAACTGCTTTGGATCGCAGACCCGGAAGATCGTCCCAAAGCCGACGGCCGGTGGCTGGAAACCCTGGCGTCCCTCGGAATCAAAACGGTGCGGATCGCCGACGACAACTTCGATGAAGCGCTCCGGGGAGGGATCTCCGATGGCATCCCCACCGCATGAAGAGTGGGATTGGGAAAAACGGCTGGGCGCCTTGGTCTTCGCCGCCCTGCTGGGTTGGGAATGGCTGTGGCCCCTCCCTCAGGTGACCGACACGCAGCAAATCGGATGGTTTGCCACGACCTTTCTGCTCTTTTTATCCCTGGACACCTTCCGGGTTCCCGGGAAGATCGGCATCCCCGTCAAATTGGCGGCCATTTCCGTTCTCTTAATCGGATTTTATTTCAGCCCCCTGCCCCAGCCCGGGGAATGGCGGGCCATCCTTCTGGGCGAGGCGGTTCCGGGATACGCGGAGGAGCCGCCCCTGTGGGCCTACTTCACCGGTCCTCCCGGCCGCACCGCCGCCTTTTTCCTCTTCCTGTGGGCGGCGGCCGCTTTCCTCGTCCGTCAGATGGTGCGGAAAAGGAAAGTGATGCTCCCTCTCCTTCTGACCATCACCTATCTCTCCATCCTGGATTCCTTCACCCTCTTTGACGGAAAGGGCGCCGTCATCCGGAGCATCCTGTACGGTCTCTTTTGCCTGGCCTGGTTCCGTTTGAACCGGCTGCAAAGGGATGACCGAATCCCTTCCGCCGTAAGGGGGTGGTACGCCGCCACCTGGGCGCTGATCGCCCTGGCGGTGGGAATCGGATGGCTGGCCCCCAAGGCGGACGCCAGTTGGCCCGATCCGGTTTCCTGGATCACCAGCCTGGATGAGCGGGCGGGAAACAAGACCAAATACCGGTTCGTCGGCTACTCCACCGATGACCGCCGCCTGGGGGGCCCCTTCATCCAGGATCAGCGGGTCGCCTTCCGGGCGACAGCGGACCGGCCCTACTACTGGCGGGGGGAAGCCCTGGACATGTATACGGGTCACGGCTGGGAAAAAAACATGGATGTGCAACACCTGCCCGTACCGGATCATTTATATCCCGACCCCGACGTGGTGGTCTCCGATGGAGACCTTTTATTCCACAATATGAAGGCTGAGGACAACCGGGCGACCATCGTCTGGAGCCTGCCCCGGTACCACGTCCTGTTCGCGCCGGGCGGACTGCGCCGGGCGGACCCCGGGCAGCCCCTCATCGCGGAATCGCTGCACAGGGGCTTCTTCTTCCCCTACGATCCCCCCGACCGATACAGCGTGACGGCGGAAATCCCCCGGATCGATGAGGACAAACTGCGGCAAAGCCCCGAAGAGTATCCCGAAACGATTCGCTGGGCGTATCTTCAGCTTCCGAAGGGCCTGCCGGATCGGGTGAAAAAGCTGGCGCGAAAGATCACCGCCGACGCGAACAATCCCTACGACAAGGCCCGGGCGGTGGAGCAGTTTCTCCGGACCGAGGGCGGCTTCCGCTATGAAACCCAGGATGTGCCGGTCCCGGAGGAAAACGAAGACTTCGTCGACCAGTTCCTGTTCGACACGAAACGAGGGTATTGCAACCATTTCTCCTCCGCCATGGTGGTCCTGCTCCGCGCCGCCGATGTCCCGGCGCGGTGGGTGAAGGGGTTTGCCCCCGGCGAAGCGGAATTGGAAGACGACCGGTACCGCGTGACGGTGCGCAATGCCGATGCCCACTCCTGGGTGGAAGTGTATTTCAGTGAAGTCGGGTGGATCCCCTTTGAACCGACGCCCGGATTCACCAACCCAACCCCCGTGGAACGCCAAGAAACCCGGGAAGATGCCGGGGAAGACGCCGATTCTTCTCCCCTGCCCTCCCCGGGCGACCGGCGCGATCCGGAAATGAAAGATCCTTCCGCCACCACCCCTTCCGGGGAGGAGAAGGAGAGAGCCTCCGATGCCGGAAAGCGCAGAGCGTGGTGGACGGCCGGTTTCCTTCTCCTTGCGGGATGGGCGGTTTGGACCTTCCGCCGCCGGCTGCTTTGGTGGTGGCTCCACCGGTACCCTCGCATCGAGGAGGGAAACCGCTCCACGCTGATCCACTCCTTCCGCCACCTCCTGCGCCTGCTCGCCTGGAAAAGGGGGCCGAGGAAACCCCACCAGACAGCGAGGGAGTATGTCTCCGGGAGCGATTGGATCTTCTCCGCCCCCAGCGCCGAAATGCGGGAAATGACCCGTCTGTTTGAACGGGCCCGTTACGGCAAGATGGAGAAAGACCCCTCCCTGTGGGAGAGGGCCAGACACCTGTGGAGGGCCCTTTTGAAGCAGACCCGTCCCTGAAAGGCGATGAAAAAGCGGAATCCTTGGGATTGGGAAAAGGATTCACCCTATTTCGGCGGCAGAAAACCGCCCCTTCCAACATCCTCCCTTCGGAGGATTATTCTTTTTTCGACAAATCCTCCAATCTTCTTACAAAATCTAGTCCTTTTTCCTCTTGATTCTGTCTCCGGCTCCGCTAAGATGTGGTGTACATACAACTCTTTCCAGAGGAGGTGGATCTTTGTGAGAAACCATTACGATCTGAGCCGTCGGCGCGCCGATCCGGCCCGGCGGGCTTCGGAGGAGACGAAGGCGGAAGGCGGCATCGGCGGCCGGCGCTTTCCTTGGTTGACTTGCGCCTTCATCTTCTCCCTTCTCCTCGGAACCGGCACCGCCGTCTACGCCATCTCCGCCTTCAGCTCTCCCCCTCCCGTACCGAAGTCCGGCGCGGCGCTGACGAACGGGACCGACGATCCCGTCGACGGGGCGGGGGATGAAGCCGCCGGTTTCCCCATCAGCGAAGACGAAGGGGACACGCCGCCCGTCTGGGAGGACGCGCCGGATCCCCCCGCCCCTTCCGGTCCCGCGGACACCGCCGATGCGCAAAAGCCGAAGCGGCGGCGCCCACCGGACACTCTCTCCTCCGGCCAGAAGATGCGGAAGCGGAGCGCGGTCGGAAATCTCTCTTCCGACGGCGGATTCCCTCCGCGCAGGGACCTGGAAGCAAGCCAGCCCCCATCCCCGCCCGACTCTTCCGCATCCGGAGACGAGGGCTCGAAGGCGCCCCTTTTCGATCCTCCCCCCGTTCGGGTGGCAGTCGGCTATCCCTTTTGGATGGCGTTCCAGGCGGGAGGATCCTCGTCGGAAGCGATCCCCGGGGAAATCAACCTTTTCGGATACCAACTGCTGGCCGACGGAACGGTGAACACCGCAACGGAATCGGGACAGAGGGAGGATGTGCGGGCCATCCGCTCCGCCCGCCGGTCGGGGGCGCCGCTGGTTCCCATCGTCGCCGTCAACGATCCGGATTTCTCCCAGGGCATGCTCACATCCCAAAAACAGCGGTCCCGGACGGCGGACCGGCTGATGCGATGGGCGGCCGAACGGAACTTCGACGGGATGGACATTTTGCTTGGTTCCATCGCCCCGTCGGAGCGGGAGCATCTCACCCCGTTCTTCGAGGAACTGGCGGAAAAACTGCACAGGGAAAACAAGCGGCTCGGGCTCCACGTTCTCCACGCCGCGGCCGTCACCCGCACGGAATGGAAGCAGTGGGGACAAGCCGTCGACCGATTGAAAATCCACCCTTATCTCCCCGGCGAAAGACAGCCCGAGGACAACGCTTCCCTGGAACCGATCGATCAGCTCCTCCGGCTTGTGCCCCGGGAAAAGGTGATCTTCGTCTTCCCCGTCCAGGGGAAGAATGAATCCATCCGGCAACCCGATCCGAAGGGACACGCCGCCGTGATCCCGGACCATGAGAAGACAAAGGCGGTCATCTCACACCTTGCGGAACGTCACCCCGACATCGACATCCAGCTTTGGCTCCTGGAGGGGGTTGAAACTTTGAATTATCCGGCGGAAAGGGCGCAATCGGATTGAGTCATACGGCAGGGCGGGCTTCCGCAAACTGGGGGCGAAGCGCCTCCGTCCCCTGCAAAAAAGGTCCCCGCTTCCATTCGGAAGCGGGGACCCGATCGATAGATAGAGAATTTTCCGCCGGGCGCCTCCTTTTACGCGGAGTCGAGTCAAAATCTCCTCCCCATTCCCGGGCTTTGGGAGTTGTCGACCGCCTCGGCCGCTTCCAAGGGAAGCGGAGGCCCTTGGCAGACAATTAGCGCCTCTGTTCGATGATCAGCAGTTCCACTCCGTCCCTCCCGGTCAAAAAGCGGCGGGTTTCCCAATCGAGGACCTTGACGGTTCTTTCCGTCGTCACATAAGCGTGCCGGCCGTCGGGGGAAAAACCGACCGGTTGAAAGTTGACGCCCGATCCCAACCTGCCCAGCACCCGGATCCGCTCCGCATCGGCCATGACCAGCCCCCCTTTCGCCTCCCCTTCCCCACTCCAGGGTCCCGCCAGGAGCATCCGTCTGCCGTCGGAGGAGAGCTGGATCATCTCGGCATCCAGATCCAGCCGCCTCCCTTCGAAGGTCTCCAGATCGATCACACCCAGCCCGGAATATTCGCCCTTTTGTGTCCGCCCGCCGGAATCTTCCGCCACCCCATCCTTCCGTCCCGTCACAAACAGGCGCCGCCCGTCCGGACTGAGCTGCGCATGCCGGAAGGTGCCGGTCATCCACTTGGCTTCGGCCCCGGAAAACAACCGGTGAAAAATCCTTTCCCACAGCGGAGAACGGTAACGGACCGCCTGATTGCGAACTGCTTCCCCCTGCCCGAGATCCACCTGGATCACCCGCTCCGGTTCACCGCCGACGATATAAAGCATCTCTTTCCGCAGGTCCCAGGCGATCGCCGGTGTGTGCGATTCGATGACGGGAGAATCCCCTGTCCTTGAAGCACGGTTTCGTCTTTTATCTCCTCCAGAGAAACCTGCGACCGGATGTTGCCGCTCATCGGGTCAATGGTGTACGCCCGTCCTCCCTTGTTGCCCTCATCCTTTGTGGCACCGTATACGGCCAGATTTCCCCCGGACAGGATGACCATCTCCCGGGGCTCAAAGAATCGGGGGAACCGGGCGATACGCGCGGGCTTCCGGTCATTCAGCCCGAAACGGTACAACCCGAATTCCTCCGGCAAACCGGGGGAATCCTGTTCAGCCGGCGCCAGCCAATACAGGGTTTTTCCGTCCGACGCAAAGACAAAGCCCTTCACCGGACCGTCCAGCGTGAAATCGGCAGTTCGCTCCTTCCACTCCTTCAGGTCGATGATCCGTAAAACGCCCTCCTCAAAATCAGAGGTCGGCCAGGCCACGAGGGCCAGCTTTTCCCCGTCCGGGCTGACCGCCCTGTCGAAATGGGCCCCGGCACGAAGGGGCTTGTAACCGGGGAGATCCTCCAGGGTCAGCGGATCTACCGGCTTTAGCTTCAACTCCTCCTCTTCTCCGGCCGGTTGCACCAAAATCACCTTCTGCACCGCCGTTGAATCTTCCCCGGCGGACGGTGCATTCGCCCGGGAAGGGGGAGCACAGCCGGCGGCAAACAGCAGGGCCATCACCAACCATCCAATCCTTTGCAAATTATGGGTCATGCAGCAACCCTCCTCCACCGGTTCAAGGAACAAAGAACAATCCGAGACCCACGTCCTGCAACTTTTGTTTGCCGTCCGCGGAAAAGGTCAGCCCTTTCAAAAAGACCATATATTTTCCCGGGGGAACATCCACCCGCCACGTGGCTGTGGCTTGGACGGACTTTCCCGGCGGGATGGTGACACCGGCCAACGCATCCAACTCCTGCTCCCATACTCCCTGCTCCTCTTTCAAATACCCGACGGACAAGCGGGCCCTTTGGTCAGTCAATCGAACCGGGCTCTCCCCGACATTCTCCAAAGTGAGACGGAAGGCCACCCTCTCGCCCCTCCGGTACGCCGGTGGAAGCGAAGCGGATCCGGAGCGGCCCCTCCTCTAAAGCAGTCTCCTCCTTCCCCTCAAAGGCGGGGGCATCGGGAAGATCCGGCTGGAAGATGGCTGAATCCATGGGGGGATTGTACTCGATCTCCCTCACCTCCTGTCCGAAGCGGAGGCGGTTTTGGGAATCAAAAGCTTCCATCTTCAGGGCATAGAAGGTCTCCCGATCCACCCAGAGACGCATGCGGGTGATCTCCTCGGCGAAGCGGCGATCCCGCCCAGAAAGTTCCAGCTCGTAGCAATGCCTGCCGGCCACCCTGCCTGAACCGATCAGTTTCACATCGTACTGGTCGGAAGGCAGCCGAAGAAGCTCTTCCAATTGTTCCGCCCCCATATAGGGGCCCGCCAGGTTCGAGACGGCGGTCTGGGAGACGGAATCGATCCACACCACGGTATCCCGGGAATCGGAGGACCAAAACCGTCCTCCCGCCATCACGACGGTCCGCCGAAACGAGCGGGGAAGGGAATAGGTGATCTCCTACCGGAAACGGCCCGGATTCTCATACCAACGCTCGGATACGGACCGATAGCGGGTGCCGTCCTCCCTCCCCCCCCAGTGGACCATCGTCGCCCGATAACGGTCCACCCGCATCGACCGGGCTGTTTGTTTCATTTTGGCAACCACTTCCCGGGCATCCACATCGGGGACCGGTTGAAAAAAGATGCCGATCCGACCAGCAACAAGGCGATGACGGCAGCCATCCATGGGAGGGGCCATCGAAGGCGCCGCAGCTTTCCTCCGCTCCCGTCGGCACCTTTCAAGCGACCTCTGGATTCGTCGACATCCGAAGACCGGGCACTTTGAAGCAGTTCGGCGCGCAGGGAAGCGACAAAATCCGGATCCGGCCTTTCCGGCGCCGACAGTCGGTTCGCCACCTCTATGAGCCCGGCCAACTCCCCATCGGAACAACGCTCCGGATGCTTCAGGCATCGGGCCAACCGTTCCGCCTTCTCCCGTTCCGTCATCTCCCCTCACCGCCCTTTGCAAGGTTTTGAGCGCCCGATACAGCATCATTTTGGCCGTATCTTCGCTTTTTCCCAACACAGGACCGATTTGTCGAAATGAAAGGTCTCCGCAAAAGCGGAGAATGACCACCTGCCTCTGTTCTTCGGGCAAATCGTCCACCGCCCGCCACAAATCCAGATCGCGAAAAGGCTCCCCGTTATCTTTTTCCGGAAAATTTGCGGAAAGCGGGCCACCGGCCACCTCCCGCCCGGCCCGGCGGAAATGATCGGCCACCGCCCGGCGGGCAATGCCGAACAACCAAGCCGAAAAGGGCTTTTCATCCCACTGAAAGCGACCGATGGATTCCAACGCGCGACGAAACACATCCGCAGTCACATCCTCCGCATGGAGGCGATCCCCCACCCGCCCGTAAACATATCGGTAAACGGGCGTCACATAAAAGTCGTAGAGGCGGCCAAACGCCTCCGGATCGCGTTTGGCCCGCTCCAGCAACTCCCGCTCCCCCGGATCCGCCAAGATCCGCTTTTTGCCAGTTCCTCCAACACCCCGTTATCACCCCCGCTTCCAACAAGCCCTTTGAACGTTATATCGCTTGAAGTCGTTAAAAAGGAACGCCCTTCACTTTTTTCCTCCTACGAAAAAACCCCCTGCCGAAGCAGAGGGTTTGTGTAAAAAAACAGCCCTGATAACTTGGATCGAACAACTCGTAATCCCACATAAAAACCAAAAGCCGCGATTTTACGCGGCTTTTTGATGACGCGTCCCCGGAGGATTTGAACCACCTACCGGTTCGCAGTTTAAGTTGCGGTGTTCATAAAGAATTTTGATGTATGTCCGATCATCGAAAAACCTTGAAATTACGCCATTTCTCAAGGATGAACCGTCTTCTGTGCATAGTGATTCTCTCTCATTATTTGAGGTTTGTTTGCAATTTGGTTTGCAGATTCGTTTGCAAAAAGGGCGGGATCATCCCGGCCTTAGATGTTTAAAATTTCAGCCTCTCATAGGTAACCTACAAACGATTCCCATGTTCAAAATCCACAACCCGGACTATCTGTTTCAATCCCTTATAGGTAACCTACAAACCAAACGAGCCGCTGAAGCGTTTGCTCAGCCCACCTAGTTTCAATCCCTCATAGGTAACCTACAAACGCCATTGCCAACGAATGGGACCCAGCGAAAAATGATGTTTCAATCCCTCATAGGTAACCTACAAA
>NZ_FOOK01000031.1:13488-13725 GCF_900113175.1 Planifilum fulgidum
GTTTCAATCCCTCATAGGTAACCTACAAACGATTTGCAAGACAGGTGATCGAACAAGATCGGAATTTGTTTCAATCCCTCATAGGTAACCTACAAACCTACTCCCTATGCGCGCCGCCTCTACTACAATCCGCAGTAGTTTCAATCCCTCATAGGTAACCTACAAACTGCAAGTATGAGACCAGTCCCTGTTTTTCGGTAATGACCTGTTTCAATCCCTCATAGGTAACCTACAAAC
>NZ_FOOK01000031.1:14000-44100 GCF_900113175.1 Planifilum fulgidum
TCCCTCATAGGTAACCTACAAACAAAGACCGCTTTGGGAGTGGAGGGCCTTTCCCTGTTGGTGTTTCAATCCCTCATAGGTAACCTACAAACGTTCTTCGTCGGCTGGAAGGTGTTCGTGGTAAGGGCCATGTTTCAATCCCTCATAGGTAACCTACAAACTCGAACGGGCAAGCGATTTGGTGGACCAGGTGACGGGGTAGTTTCAATCCCTCATAGGTAACCTACAAACAGCATGTTGTAAAATGGAATAGCAAGGTCTGAAACCTCGTTTCAATCCCTCATAGGTAACCTACAAACCCCTGAAAAAGCCCGTCAGATTCATCATCTACATACTTAAACTATAACCTTTGGGAACAATTACGTCAATTGAGAAAATGGCGGTTCTCCTTCTTTCACTTGGCTTTTGGAGAATTGGAAGAAAATGATAGTGTCGTCGACCTCCAGGGGTTTTTGCATTACCGGAGGTCGACGACACCTCAAAAGGGCCGCGGTTATTCCCGAGTTCATACTCAAATTCATGGAGTGACGCGTTGTATATGGTTTTTCTTAGACTTTCCCCACACTCAGCGATGCAACGGTCTGGAGGTTAAGGAACAGCCCAAACATCATTGGAGCAGGAGATCGGTCAAAATATCTTCAGCTACAACGGAAGTGTTAAAGTAACACAAAAGGAAAGTAGATAAAGAAATGTTGCTGATCGGGAAAAAAGATGTGGAATGGGTATTTCCCAATTCTCATGGAAATATTCAAGAGCCCCGAAAAGTGATACATGTCTTTCATCGGATAATAAAGCGAGCAGATGTGCCAAAAATACGCTTTCATGATCTGCGTCACACACACGCAACCCTGCTCCTCCAACAGGGTGTACATCCAAAAATTGTGTCGGAACGTCTTGGACACGCCAGCATAACATTAACCCTGGACACATATTCGCACGTAATTCCATCGCTGCAAAAGGAGGCAGCCATGATGTTTGATCAACTGAGAAAAAACACTTTATCAGACTAAAGGTTTGCAATTCGTTTGCAATTTGGGTTGAAAAACGGTTGTAGTCAGATCCATGGAAATTGAAAAAGCCGCGATTTTACGCGGCTTTTTCATGGCGTGCCCTGGAGGATTTGAACCCCCGACCTTCTGATTCGTAGTCAGACGCTCTATCCAACTGAGCTAAGGGCACAAGATATGGTGCGGACGAAGGGACTTGAACCCCCACGGTCTTAACGACCACTAGATCCTGAATCTAGCGCGTCTGCCAATTCCGCCACGTCCGCACGTTGTTGATTTATCCTTTGTCTTGCGAAGACATTAGATAATGTATCACATGTCGTCCAGAATGTCAACAGGAAATTTCACTTGTCATTTGTTGGAGGCGGCACCCGGATTCGAACCGGGGATAAAGGATTTGCAGTCCTCTGCCTTACCACTTGGCTATGCCGCCATGGTCGCATGGAGTCGGTCCCGATCTGAAACAATAAGAATGTCAGCGGAAAGGAGATGAACCCATGATACCTTTGGAATCGCGCATCGAAAACCTTCGCGCCGGCTTCGGCGAACTGAAATCCGTATTTGAACAACAGGGCTTTGTCCTTGGCGGCGGTTACGAATATGACCATGGCTACTTCGACAAGCCCCTCGACCGGGAAAACGACAGGGCCCACCGCGTTTATCTGCGCGTCCCCGTTTTCGCCGTCGAGGGAAACATCGAAGAGGACGACGCCACGGTCCGCCTGGGCAAACCCTTCGTGCTCAAACACGAATTCAAGACGGGACCGGACGATCGCGTCACCACCGGCGCATTCAGCGGGCTCGTCAATCAGTTCGCCGAGCCCGCCGACAAAGACGATGCCGTTGAAACCGTGTGGGTGGAAAGGGCCAAGTCCGCATTAGATGAACTGGAACGGGGACTTGACCCCCTGATCCATTGAGATGAGTATTGGCAGGGGCGGCAGGAATCGAACCCGCACCGGAGGTTTTGGAGACCTCTGTTCTACCATTAAACTACGCCCCTACAGTGCATGGTGCCGGATGTAGGACTCGAACCCACGACACCTCGCTTACAAGGCGAGTGCTCTACCAGCTGAGCTAATCCGGCACGTGGTGGTTCGGGGCGGAATCGAACCGCCGACACGAGGATTTTCAGTCCTCTGCTCTACCGACTGAGCTACCGAACCATCCTCCGACGGACCGGAAGCCGGTCCGATCGGTGAAAAAAAGACTCCTGAGCCCATCAGAAGTCTGCTCACATGAAACTGGCGGAGAGGGAGGGATTCGAACCCTCGAGACGGGTTTTTACCCGTCTACACGATTTCCAGTCGTGCTCCTTCGGCCAGCTCGGACACCTCTCCACGATGCGTCAATCGCTGTACATTTTCCGGTCGTGACATCCATTATTCTATATCGGAAAGTTTGACCGTGTCAAGAGGAAAATCATCCCCCCGGATTTCCCCTCCAAACCCGCCGGAGGAAAAACGGCCTCCGTTCGGCAGTTTGTCCCTTTCGCGTCCTTTTTATGCCGCGGCGGATGGATCAAATTCAAAATAAAACGATTATTGAAAATTCCATTAACTATTGATAAAAATGAAGGCGGGGGGATATGTCCCAATATCCTCCATTCGTTGCCAAGACAGGCGGTGACGGACGGACCGGCCTGAAAGCGCAAACACTCCATCCGGTTGGGGGGAATGGACATGCTTTCCTTGTTGGCCTTGCTTCCCGTGTTGACGGTCCTTCTGCTTCTGGTGGCCTTCAAGTGGCCGGCGAAAACGGCCATGCCCCTGGCCTTTGTCGTCACGGTGGGATTGTCCCTGTGGGTGTGGGAAGTTCCCTTCAATCAGGTCCTGGCGGCCACGGTCGACGGCCTGATCACGGCGCTGACCCTCCTCTACATCATCTTCGGAGCCATTCTGCTGCTGAACACCTTGAGCGAAAGCGGCGCCCTGATCACGATCCGAAAGGGGCTGTCAAACATCTCCCCGGACCGTCGGGTGCAGGCGGTGATCATCGCCTGGCTGTTCGGCTCCTTCATCGAGGGGGCGGCCGGTTTCGGCACTCCCGCCGCCGTGACCGCTCCGCTTTTGGTCGGACTGGGCTTTCCGGCGATGGCGGCGGTGGTGTGCGCCTTGATCATCCAGAGCACCCCGGTCTCCTTCGGAGCCCTGGGAACGCCGATCCTGGTGGGGATCAGTTCGGGACTGGGCGAAGGCAGGCTGAGCGAAGTGACGAAGGTGGTCGGTTCCGACTGGGAAGCGGTCCTCTCCTCCATCGGCGTGAAGGTGGCCGCTTTGCACTTCGCGGCCGGGTTTTTCATCCCGCTGCTGATGGTCGCTCTCCTGACCCGCTTCTTCGGAAAAAACCGCTCCTTCCGGGAGGGGCTCAGGGCGTGGCGGTTCGCCTTCTTCGGCGCCCTGGCGATGACGATCCCCTATCTCCTCACGGCCGCCGCCCTCGGTCCCGAATTCCCCTCCCTCTTCGGCGGGCTGATCGGGCTGGCGGTGGTGGTGTGGGCGGCCCGGAAGGGATGGTTTCATCCGAAAGACGGCATATGGGATTTCGACGCCCCGGAAAAATGGGAGCCGGAATGGGTGGGCAGCCTTCGCCTGAACGACCCCGCGTCCCTCTCCGTCAAAATGCCCGCCTGGAAAGCGTGGACGCCGTATCTTCTGGTGGGCTTGTTTCTCGTTCTCACCCGGATGGACGCCCTTCCCCTCAAAGGATGGCTCAACGGCGTCACCATTGACCTGGAGGATCTGTTCGGGTCGGGCATGTCCGTCAGCGTGAGCCCCCTCTACCTCCCGGGAACCATCTTCATCGTGGTGGTTCTCCTGACGGCGCTGATCCATCGGATGGACAGCGCCGCCTTCCGAAGGGCCTGGACGGGCACCTTCAAAACGACGGGACTGGCATCCGTCGCCCTTCTCTTTGCGGTTCCGATGGTGAAGGTGTTCATCGGTTCCTCCGGGGGAGCCGCCGGTTACGACAGCATGCCCATCGAACTGGCCAAGGGCGTGGCCGACACGGTGGGGTCCGTCTGGCCCATTTTCGCCCCGTCCATCGGCGCTCTGGGAGCCTTCATCGCAGGCAGCAACACCGTCTCCAACATGATGTTCTCCCTGTTCCAGTTCGGGGTGGGAACGCGGATCGGGGCGGATCCCTCCTGGATCGTCGCCCTGCAGGCCATCGGCGGAGCCGCGGGAAACATGATCTGCGTCCACAACGTGGTGGCCGCATCCGCCACCGTCGGGCTGATCAACAAGGAGGGGGCCATCATCCGCAAAACGCTGATTCCCACCCTGTATTACGTCCTCTTCGGCGGCGCGCTGGGCTACACGATCCTGCACGGCTTCGGATGGAACATCGGAACGGTGATCGTCCTCGGAACCGTCGCCGGTTTCGCCTTCCTCCTGGTCCGCTTCGGCGGAACCCCTCCGGGGGTGTCCCAATCCCGCTCCGTCTCCAGGGGATAAAAAGATGCGGGGGATGCGCCTCCCCCCTTGCGCAGGAGGGGCATCCCCCCTTTTTGTCTTCTTCACACAAACTCCGTCGCCTCCTGGATGCACCGGTCCAAATCCGCCCGGCGGCGGGAACAGGTCTCCTCATCCCAGCCGCACACATCCCGCATGCACGCAAGAACGGGTTCTTTCCACCGCTTCACCCGTTGGATGTCGAAAAACAGATCCCCGGTCCGGCGAACCCAGAAGTCGGCGGGGGTTGCGGCCATCTCCTCCTCCACGGCGTAGATCAGGGTGGCGTACAGGGAAGGCGGCAATCCGTAAGCCTCCGCTTCCTTCCCCCGCGAGGCGATCAGCCCGAACACCTTGTCGATGTTGGTCCCATAGCGCCGGACAAGCTGCTGCGCCTCCCGTTCGTCCAGTCCCAGCCCCGTTCCTTCCCGCGCCTTTTCCTCCACAAAGGCGGGGAAGCGGTCGGATCCGCCGAAATCGCCGCCGGAGAGGGGAATCCGCTCCGTCACGCAGGGCCCGAAGGAACCCGCCCCCTCCTCGGCCAGCTCGGCGCACACCCGGTCCACCACCCGCTGGGCCATCTTGCGGTAACCGGTCAATTTCCCCCCCGCAATGGTGATCAATCCGGTTTTGGACAGGAAAATCTCATCCTTCCGGGAAATTTCCGTCGTCGGCTTTCCTTCCTCGCGGATGAGCGGGCGGATCCCCGCCCAACCCGATTCGATCTGATCCGCCGTAAGCCGTACGGAGGGAAACATCCCGTTGACCGCCCGCAGGAGATAGTCGCGATCCTCCACGCTCATGCGCGGGCGGGCCAGGTCCCCGTGATATTCGGTGTCCGTCGTTCCGATGTAGGTTTTTCCGTCCCGCGGAATGGCAAACACCATCCGGCCGTCCGGGGCGTCGAAATAGACGGCGTGCCGCAGAGGGAAATGCTTCTGGTCCGTCACGATGTGGATCCCCTTGCTCCACTGGATGGTCTTCCCCGTTTTCGACCCGTCTTTTTCGCGCAGCTCATCCACCCAGGGTCCCGTCGCATTGACCACCTTTTTGGCATAAATCCGGTGGGACTCGCCGGTCAAGGTGTCGACCACCTCGGCCCCGGCCACTTTCCCGTCCCGGTAAAGCAGGTTTTCCGCCTTGGCGTAATTGGCGGCAAGAGCGCCCCGCTTCACCGCCTCCTTCAACACCTCCAGCGTCAGCCGGGCGTCGTCGGTCCGGTACTCCACATAGAGTCCGGCTCCCTTCAATCCCTCCTTTCTCAACAGCGGCTCCCGCTGGAGCGTTTCCTTCGGACTCAGCATCCTTCTCCGCTCTTCCTTCTTCACCCCGGCCAGACGGTCGTACACGAACAACCCGATCGAAATGCCCGCCCTGCCGAAGGTGCCTCCTTCAATGACCGGCAGCAGCATCCATTCCGGTGTCGTCACATGGGGGCCGTTTTCATAGACGATCGCCCGCTCCTTTCCCACCTCGGCGACCAGCCCGATTTCCAGCTGTTTCAGATACCGGAGCCCTCCGTGAACCAGCTTGGTCGAACGGCTCGAGGTGCCCGCGGCAAAATCCTGCATTTCGACAAGCCCCACGGAAAGCCCCCTCGTCCGGGCGTCCAGGGCGATTCCCGCCCCGGTGATCCCCCCTCCGATGACAAGCAGGTCCAGCTCTTTTTCCGCCATCGCCCGCAGATGATCCGAACGCTTCAGGCCGGAAAACGGCTGTTTCAACGCATCCACCCCTTTCACGGAAAAAACCACAATTCCCCGTGCATCCGCACGAAGCATTGTGGTCTTCTCCCGTCTCATCCAACTTATTAACTTTTCCCGAAATCAAGTGAGAAAAGGCACTTTCATTATTCCTGTTCCCTTTTCTCCGGGCGATAAACCCCGGACTGCATCTGTTCCCATATCTCCCGGCGCGAGGTGGTCACCGCCACCGCCCCCGCTTCCAGGGCGGCGCAAACCTCCTCCCGGCTCCGGATCAAACCGCCGGCCAGGATGGGGATATCCACCCGCTGCCGTACCTCCCGAATGATGTGGGGAAGGATGCCGGGCAACACCTCGATGTAATCCGGACGGAAGGAATCCAGCAGCCGGTAGCCGGTCTCCATGGCATGGCTGTCCAGAAGGAACATCCGCTGAATCGCCATCAGCGACCGCTTTTTTGCCACCTGGACCACCTGGGTGCGGGTGGAAATCAAGCCGGCGGGGCGGATCTGCTGGCACAAAAATTCCGCCGCGTGTTCGTCGTTTCTCAGTCCCTTGATCAAATCCACATGCAGCAGCACCTTTTTGTTCCGCCTCTTCGCCATGGACACCAGGGACTGGAGCTGCGCCGCGTGACTATCCAGCAGGATCAAATATTCGTACGGGGATTTGAGCATCCGTTCGAAGTCCTTGACGCTCCTCGCCGCTGGCACAATCTTCTGATTCCCCAATCGCATTTTTCCGCTCCCCCAAGGCCTTGACGACGCCCGCCGAAGGGCACGGTTTAGCCATACCTCCGGGCTTCTTCCTTATCTGGCGGCTTGCGGACGAAAGTCCGCCAGGGCATGCTGACCGATCTCCGGGACCGGGGCGGAAAACGATTTTCCGCATCCCGCTCCGTCCCGGAAAACATCCTTTCCACCGATACTCTTTTTCGATCATTCTTGAAAAATTTCCTTCACGTGGAAACTGTCACCTTCGGTACATGATCAAAAGCGCAAGTCCGTAAAGAACCCACGCGGCCGTCCCCAAAGCCGCTCCCGAAAACGTCAGCGCTCCCTGACCCAAACCGGTTCCGAGGGCCAATAGCACCGCTCCCGCGGCGGAACCCGTCAAGGAGACCACCGTCATCCTCCGGGGCATCATCTCTTGCAAAGCGGGAATCCGCTTCGAAGAATCCTTCGCCGCCCCATGGCCGTAGCGCCCCATCCAGCGTAAAAAGAGAAGAATCTTGGCCATGAAGGCGCCAATGTTCCATTGCAGAAATCCCAGCAGGGACAGCAAGAGGCCGGAAGCCGCCCAATTCTCCCGGAGGCCGCCCAGGGAGGCAAACGCCCACGCCGCCACCACCGGCCATCCTCCGTACAGCCCCCCGAGAATCCATTTCAGCACCCACTCCACTTCCCGCCGGCGACGATGGCGAAAATGGCGATACAAGTCAACCAGCACCCAGGCATAGCCGATCAAGTAAAGGAGCCACCCGGCGGCCGACAGTCCCCCGGACACCGCGACCCTTCCGCCCGCTTTCAGCGCTTCTCCCGCAAGCACCGCCGCCATTCCGGCAAGCACCAGGAAGCCCGGGCCGCTTTTGCGCAATCCCTTGTACCGGGAAGAGACGAAAAACCCCATCAGACGGGGACTGATCAGGAGGATCAAGGTGGTGAACCAACCGACAATCCCCGACATCATGTGCAACGGCAGGGTCCCCTCCCCCGCCGGAAACCGGCCGAGGGACATGGAGACCCCCAGCAAAACAGTGACAAAGAAGAAAGGAAAGGCGGCCGCGAGCAGCAGCGCCTCGCCCTTCTTTTTCAAGGTCCGCAGGGTTTGTCCAAGATTCCACAAAAGAATGACGGTCGACAGGATCAAAAGCAGCCCGCCGACCGCGGCGATGCGCCACACATCGACAAGGAAGCCCAGGGGGAGGGCGACGGCGCCGAGCACGATCAAGGCGTACTGAACATAGCCGAGCCGAATCGAGTACAGTCGGCCCTGAAAGGCGACGGGCACGATTTGCAGCATCGCCCCGTGCACCACGATCATCGCATATCCGATCACGAACAGGTGAACCGCCGCCAGGAGCGAAGAATCGAGCCACCTGCCCCGGGAGAGGGACTCCGCCGCCTGAATCAAGAAAAACCAGCAGGCGCCGAGAAATCCGACCCCGGTCAGCATGTACACTCGGGTGATCCGAAAGCGGGATGACAGGAAATTCTGATTCGTCGCAGACATCGGTGTTCCCCCTTCACCCCCGGGTCAAAGCGCTGTTTTTTCACGAAAACCTATTTCCGATATCCCAGTTCGGGAAAATCGGTGACGATCCCGTCCACGCCGAGGGCGATCATGCGATCCGCTTCTTCCTTCGTCTGAATGGTCCACGGAGTGATCTTCATGCCCAGGTTGTGGATGCGCCGGACCAGATCCTCATCCACCAGCATCTGGTTGGGATTCACATAATCCGCATAGCGGGCAAAATCGGCCAGCTCCTCATCGCTCACCCCGTCCCGGTAATCGCCGTAGCTGAGGAGAACCCCCACCGGCACCGAAGGCAAAAGGCGGTGGAACTTTTTCACCGAATCGTGTCCAAAGGATTGGACGATCACTTTTCCGTTATTGGGCCGGTGCATGTTCCGCTTTTTCAGGGCATTGGCCACCTTTTCCTCGATTCCGGGATACAGTTCGGGGTTTTTGATTTCGATCAGGATGCCGATCTTCCCCCGGTACCGGTCGAGCACCTCCTCCAGGGTGGGAATCCTTTCACCGGCAAACTCCGGCCCGAACCAGCTCCCCGCATCCAGCCGCTTCAGTTCCTTCAGGGTGAGATCCCCCACCCGGCCGGTTCCGTCGGTGGTTCGATCCACGGTGGCGTCGTGGATGACCACCAGGTGGCCGTCCTTGCTCATCTGCACATCCAACTCGAAGAAGTCCGCCTTCATTTTCACGGCCTTGTCAAAGGCCGCCAGGGTGTTTTCCGGCGCATGGCCCGAAGCGCCCCGGTGGGCGATGTTCAAAAACGAATCCTTGGCCTCGGCTCCGGGTCCGCCCACCCCAAAGGCGCTCCACACCAACAACGTCAGCAAGGAAACGAGCAGCCAAAATCTCCCGCGAAACATCGGATCTCCCCCTTCCCGATGATTCGGGCGATTCGCCCGGTTCTGGTTCCGATTATATATATACGGGGGAATCCAAAAATTTTATCACCTTGAAATCACCGGAAGGATGATGGCGGAGGGGTACTGTTTGCTGTGGTAGACCGTCTGTTCCGCCACTTCCATGTCGGTGCTCCGTCCCAGGGGCGCGCCGGTGTTCAAATTGCGGTCATACTTGGGAAAGGCGCTGGAGGCGATCTCCACGCGGATGCGGTGCCCCTTCTTGAACACGTGGGAAGTATTCCAAAGATCGATCTCAAACCGGTAAACGCGCCCCGGCTCGAGCAGCTCCGGACGATCCATCCCCTTGCGAAAGCGGCCCCGCACCATGCCGTCCGTCAACCGCTGGGCAAACCCGTTCGGCCACACATCCAATAGTTTTGCCATGAAATCGGTGTCCCTGGCGCTGGTGGAGGCGAACAGCTCCATCCGGACCGGCCCGGTCACCTCCAGATCCTCCTCCAGGGGAGGCGTGGTGTACACCAGCACGTCATCCCTCCGCTCGACGGCGGAATAATCGTCGGGGCCGCCGATCTGGGCGGAGGTCATCTCGGTGATGTAGGGCACGGGATCGGCGGGGTCGTACCGGAACCGGTCAAAGGGCGCCTCTCCCTCCGCCGGGGGATCGGTGCACAGGCGGCCGTCGCCGAAGCGGCTGTTGGCCCGCCCGCCGCTGCGGAGGTAATACCGGGTCCACCGGGTGTCGGGAAGGGGCCAATCCTCCTCCTCCCGCCACCGGTTTTCCCCCATGACGAAAATGCGGACCGGGGGCTCGTCCATAATCCCGTTTTCCTTTCCCTTCAACCAATAGTCGAACCACCGAAGCTGGTATCCCAAGAGATCGATGACGGACTCCGGCCCGAAATCGATCTCTCCCAGGCGGGTGGAACGGTTGATCCGGTGCGGCCAGGGGCCCATGATCAGCTTTTGGCTGCGCCGGGCCCGCTCCGTGGCGGCATGGCGGACCATGCCCATGTAGTTGAGGGGCGTGCCCACCTGCTCGTCGTCGTACCAGCCGGAGATGTGGAGCACGGGCAGGTCCAACTCGTGAAAGCGGTCCTGATAACAGATCTCCTTCCACCAATCGTCCAGCTGCGGATGGCGAATCTCCTCCCGCCAGTGGGGGAGGGACTTTCCCGTCAGCTCGTCCATGGTTTCCAGGGGCAGATGCCAATAGATCCGCTCCCAGTCGATCACGTCCACATTCTGCATCACCCGTCCGCTGGTCATGTAGAGCCAACACAGGTGATGGGGCGTGGGCACCCCCGTCGGCCATTCCACAAAGGGATCCGACGGGGAAACGATGCTGATCATCGCCTTCAGGTGGGGCGGATGGTGCAAGGCGGCCAACCACTGAATCCGCGCCAGATACGACGCTCCCATGGTGCCGACCGCGCCGCTGCACCAGGGTTGGGCCGCCGCCCATTCGATGCTGTCGTATCCGTCGCGCCCCTCGTTCCGGTAGGGGACGAACTCCCCGTCGGAATCGCCCCGGCCGCGCACATCCATGTACACCACCCCGTAACCGCGGGATGCGAAAAAGCGGGCCGTGGCGTCAATCTCATCGCTGGTCTTCCCGTAAGGCGTCCGGACCACGATGGCCGGAACCTTTTCCTCCGAACGGGGACGGTACACATCCGCGGAGAGGGTGATGCCGTCCCGCATCGGCACCCGGACATCCCGCTGCACCATGACCTCCCGAGTTTCAGATCTTGCACGGCTCATGCCGATCCTCCTTTTCACGTTCGCATCTCCCTTGAAGTCCGGGGGGTTCCCGGCGGGACCGAAGCCCCCTGAATCACTTCCCCCTTTCCCTCCCCGGATCCTCTTTCCCGCCGCTGACCCGGGGGATATCAAAATGGTATACTGAAAGAGGCCAAAAACTTCGGGGGCGGACCGGCCCCACTTCCTGAAAGGGAGCAAAAAACCATGCTGTTCGCCAATAAAATCAACAAGCTCCGCACCTTCGGCCTGTTGTTCATCTTCTTGGGCTTCGGCGCCATGTATCTCGGCTTTCTGTGGCCTTCCCTGCACAGCCTCTTTTTCATCCTGGGACTGCTCGTCATCCTCGGGGGTGTGGGCATCTACTTCTGGACCGGCATCCTCTCCATGCAGGCCGTCCAAATCGAGTGCCCCAAGTGCGGAAGGATCACCAAGATCCTAGGTAAAATGGACCAATGCGCCCATTGCAAGGTCTATCTTTCCCTCGACCCCAGGCACGCGCCGAAGGAAAACCCGTCCCAGCCGCCTTCCGCCAAATGAACGGCATCGGACAGGGGGCGCACCTTTTTCAGCTTTTCCCGGGACTCCGAGGGACGGGACATGCGCGCAAAGGACGCTAAAACCCCCGTATCAGGGGGTTTTTTTGGTTTAGAGAGATGTTATTACCAAAGACATATTTTTCCGAAAGTCATTTTTTTATGTCAATTCCAACTGTATAATGATACGTAGCGTACCCCAGGATCGACATTCTTCGCGGGAAACCAGTATCGTCCGGGAAAATCGGCGTTGGATACGACCTTGAAAAAAGTCCGATCGCTTCGCCGCCGGTCTTCCATCATCCGTCACCCATTCCTCTCGTTTTTTGTCAATTCCCCCAATTTTCTTTACCCGAACCGCCCCTGCCCGGACGCATCCATCACCTCATTTCTTTCAAGGGGGGCCTTTATGTGGCAGAAACCTCAAAACCTCCTGGAAATGCTGCATTTCACCGTCAAGCGACATCCCGGCAAACAAGCCGTCCTGTGGAAGGAAGAAGGCCGATGCCGCAGCCTTGACTACTTCGAACTGTGGGACCAGATCCGTCAGTTGGCCTTCGCCCTGCGCCAAATGGGCGTCCAGCGGAACACCAAGGTGGCCATCGTCGCCGAAAACGGCCCCCGCTGGTTGATAAGCGACTTCGCCATCCTCAGCCTCGGCGCGGTCACCGTTCCGATTCATCCGTCCCTGAACGGCAATCAGATCCGCGCCATCCTGCAGGACGCCGACGCGGAAGTGGCCATCGTGCAGAACCGGGAAATGGCGGAGCGCGTGAAAAACTGGCCGGAACGGGTCAAAAAGGTGATCCTGATGGAGGCATCCGCCTCCGACCACCCCCTGATGATCCCCTTCAACACGGCGATGGATCAGGGAAAGGCGTGCCCCATCATCGACCGTTGGGGATGGCAAAGCCTGGGCCGGAACGATCTGGCCACCATCGTGTACACCTCCGGAACGACGGGCGATCCCAGGGGCGTGATGCTCTCCCACGGAAACATCCTGGCCGATGTGGAAAACCTCCGGCACTTTGTTCCGGTCACCCACCGCGACACATCCCTTTCTTTCCTTCCCCTCTCCCACATCTTCGGCCGGACCGCCGGTCTCTTTCTTCCCGCGGCGGCCGGAGGAACCGTCGCCTATGGGGACGCTCCCGACACCGCGCTCGAAAATCTGCTTGAAATCAGGCCCACCCTCCTCATCGGCGTTCCCCGGCTGTTTGAAAAATGGCACGCCCGGGTGATGGAATCCGTCGAGCGGAGCTCCCCGCTGAAAAAGCGGCTCTTCCGGCGGGCCCTCGGGGTGGGCGAGGAACGCCTCCGCCACATCAGCCAAGCCCCCGGCCGGCCCCTTCCCCTGGCGCTCGAGAAAAAATACCTCCGGGCCAGAAAGCTCGTCTTCTCCGGGATCCACGAAAACGCCGGGGGGAACCTGCGGCTGATGATTTCCGCCGGGGCTCCCCTCCATCCGGAGATCAGCCGGTTCTTCCTCGCCGCCGGGCTTCCCTTGGTGGAGGGATACGGCATGGCCGAATCGCCGGTCATCGCCTGCAATCCGGTCCACCTCATCAAACCGGGAACGGCGGGGCGGCCGATCCCCGGCACGGAGGTGAAGCTGACCGACGACGGGGAACTCCTTGTGAAAGGCCCCGGCGTCATGACGGGCTACCACAAGCGGCCCGAAGAAACCGCAAAAACGGTGGTGAACGGTTGGCTCCACACCGGCGACATCGCCCAGATCGACGGGGAAGGGTACCTCCGGATCGTGGACCGGAAGAAAAACCTCATCGCCCTGTCGACGGGCAAACATGTCGCCCCCCAACCGGTGGAAAGCGCCCTGACCGCCAGCCGGTTCATAGAGCAGGCGGTGCTCGTCGGACACAACCGCCCCTTTGTCTGCGCTCTGGTCGTGCCGGAGTTCGACGCGCTCGCCCGGCACGCCAAAAAACGCGGATGGCCATTTCAATCCCGGGAGGAATTGGCGCGTCTGTCCCGCCGGCTGCTCAAGGGGGAAATCGAGCGACTGACCGCCGAATTCGCCCCCTTTGAGCGACCCAGGAAGTTTTTGGTGCTGACGGAACCCTTCACCCTTGAAAAGGGGGAACTGACCCCGTCACTGAAGGTTCGGACCGGCGTTGCAGAGAAAAAGTATGGGGAAGCCATCGACGCCCTCTATTCGGAGGAGGGTTGGGAAGAGGTCATTTCCCAATCGGGCGGGGAGGCGGAGCCGCCGACGCCTTCGGAAGGCCCCGCCGTCGTCCCGCTTTTTCAGCCGGAGGAAAGCGAAGCGTCCGATTCGCCCAAAAAAAGCCTCCGCTGGAAAGAGGTGATTCTGAGCCGCCAGGTGTTTGTCGGCATCCTCATCGGGGTTCTCGCCGGAATCATCGCGCGTGTGCTATTCTGAACCAAAAGGAGGCTGGAAGATGCGTTACCTCCCCGCCATCCTCGCTTCCGTCATCGCCTTCGGACTGACGGTCTCTCTTCCCATGCTGTTCGCCGACAAGTCCGGGAAAGGGGACAATCCTTTTCCCTTTTCAGCGGATCGGGAAGCGGAGGTCAGCGCCCTGAAAGGGCTTAAAGAGCAGGTGGATCTCAACGGCATGCTGGAGCGGATCGGCCAAAACAACCAACAACTGGGCCTCGTCAATGAAAACATCCTGGGCGGATTGTCTTCCATCAGCCAAAAGTCGGGCCAGACAGCGCAGGTCCACGAAAAACTGCAAACGGTCAACGAAGGGCTCAAGGATCAGTCCTTCACCCTGGGCGATCTGGAATCGGTCACCGGAGACCAGGTCGATCTGAGCCGAGACCTGAACGATCTCAGCTCCTTTCTCAGCGGCAAGATGGACTTGATCTCCTCCTCCGCAAAGGCCCAGGTCGACCAGACCGACCAGCTCAGGACGATCACCCTGGACACCAAAGCCAAGCTGGAAAAGGCGCTGCAGCAGAATCAGGTGCTCACCGGCAAACTGAAATCGGCAGCGGCGAAAAGCCGGCAAGCGGCCAACTCTCTGCCGTAAAGGGGAGATTTCATGATTCGAAAAACCTTGTCCATCGTCGCCCTCCTTCTCCTGAGCGGCTTTTTGATCAACGGCATCACCATGACGCAAAATTTAAAGCGCCTTCACGCCGGATTGGAATCCAATCTCGAATCGGTGAAAACCCTGAATCAGGTCCAGTCCTCCATCATCGACAAAAACGGGAAGCTGAGCAAAATGCTTTCCACCATGGACCGGGCTGACAAGGGGCTGGACGATGCCATCGGAAAGACGGATCAGCTGCTGACCCTTCTGTCGAAGGTGGTGGATTACAACGCCGACACGCTCCGCCTCAACGACCAGATGCTGAAGCACTCCTCCGCCTCGAAGCGGGACATTCAGTCCATCAGCCAAAACCTCGCGGAGCTTGACCCCTATATGAAACAAATGGACGAGATGCTGAAAAACCTCGCAAGCACCGCCAAGGAGGACGAGAAATACTTGAAGGAGATTCTCGATTCAACCCGTCACATGAACAGCAAGCTGCCCGGGGTGAATACCCGATGAACATGCTCAAGATCACCACCCTGCTGATCACGGTGCTGCTCGCGGTCAACGCCGGGAACACCTGGCTGCAGCTTTACATGCAAAGGGACATGGTGTCCCTGTCCCGGGAATTGGAAAAACAGTTGGCCCTCTCCGCCGAAAAATCCAAAAAAATGAACGACCAACTGGACGCCATCGCCGAATTGAAAAAGAAAAGCCAATCCCTCAGCAAAAAGGTGTCCCGGATTGAAAGCAACACCGCCGGTTTGGACAAGGAACTCCGGGAACTGGATCAAATCGTCGCCGCCATTTCCCAGCGGGTAAACTCCATCGGCGAGAACACGGGAGTCACCTACCAGGACCTGAAACAGATTGAAACGTCCGTCAGCACCAGCATCCAAACCCTTCAATCCATTGAAGCCTCCAATCAGGAGATCGTCCGGACCCTGAACCGCATGAAGTCCCTTCAGGCGGAGATCAACGCCAACCTCCGGCAAATGAACGAAAAAACCAAATTCCTGCCGGAAACCACGGTGAGGAGGTGACGCCCGTGAACTTCAACCACTGGAATTTCGGCGGCCCCAAGTGGAAAGTGGCACTCCTCGTCGGATTTTTCGCCTTTTTTGTCGCCGCCACCCCGACCCTGGCCAAATGGAGCGACACCGCCGTGCTCCCGGGTCTGGCCCAGTACAACATTTTCGGACTGACCAGCGACCTGGTGGACCGGACCAGCGGGATGTTGGAGGACACGAAAAAGCTGGAAAGGGAAGTGGCCAAGGCGGAAGAGGCCCTGGAGGGGCTGAAGCATCAGAATGAACTTCTTGTGGAACAGATCCGGACGAACGAAAACATCAAAAAGGAACTGGACAACCAGCTGGCGGGCAACATCGGCGCCCGCGAGCTGATGAAAGAGATCCTCCAACGGGAGAAACAGACGGCCCAATTGACGGAGCAGACGGCGGACCGGGCGGACCAGGTGAAGAAACAGATGATCGCCACCGTGGATCAGCTCGGCACGGTCGCTGAATACACCGGTGAAGTGGCGAACACCACGGCCCAGATGAACAACCGCATGGACGTGCTGCTGGCGGAGCTGGACACCTCCGTGCACAACTTCCGTTTTCTCGCCAAAATCAAGGGCGGACTGGAAACCGTGAAAAACATATTGGATGAGACCCTGAAAAATACCGTGGGCAGAATTCTCCCGGCCCCCGAGGAAAAATCCGGGTCCGTCAAGGAAACGCCGAAAGAACAGCCTGCGTCTCAATCCCCGAAGGAGACGAAACCGGAAGAGAAAAAACCGAAGGGCGGATTGCTGAGACGGCTGTTGGAGCCGCTTCTTCCCTGACGAAAGGAGAGTTCCCATGCTCGTTCGTTCCATCGTGATTCTGATCAATCTCGGGCTTCTCGGGCTGATGGGCTGGGGCATCCTTCAGCAGATCAAGACACAGCAGGAAACCAACCGGGTGATGGCCGACGTTCACAAAAACATCCGCAAGGCCCATGAGCTTACGGTCACGACCAACGAACAACTGAAGCCGCTGCGGGAAACGGCGGTGGTTGTGGAAGAGATGAACGTCAAACTGGACAACACCGTCAACCTCCTTTCCCGGATGAACAACAGCCTGGCCAACGTGCAGGCGAGCGAACAAAAAATCGTCCAGGGATTGGACAGGCTGAACCAAAACACGGCCATGGTGATGGAACAACTGGGGACCATCTCGCGTTTGAACGAACAATTGCTGGAGCCCGCCACCCGGACGGCAAAGCAAACCCAGGAGGAACACGGCCTGATCGAAGACTTGTACGAAATGACCGGCACCACCATCCAAGAAGTGGCGAAGCTCAACCGCAAATTCGCCTTTCTCGGCAAAATTCCGGTGCCGTAACATCGGAGGCGAACGCTCATGTTTTACAGTCTGCTGTATCTGATGACCATCGTTGCCATCCTCCTCTTCACCGGACTGGCCATCCACGCCATCCTCCGGGATCGGCCCGTCACCAAATGGCTGGCCGGGTTAACCGCCGTCTCACTCACCTACGTCCTGATCATCGCCATCAGTGTCTTCCTTTAGAAAAGGGAAAACCGGGAATCGCCGGCCGGCGGATTCCCGGTTTTTTCACAGGAAATCCCCTGCAACAGGTGCAGGGGATGTTCCCTTCGTCCTTGATTTTCATCATTGACATTCAGCACACAAGCCATACACTTCCATCCGATGAGAATCGACCCGAAAGCCGGTCTTTCTCGCCGCCTCTTCCTCCACCTCAATGAGGGGAGGATATTCGAAATCCGTGATTTTTCCGCACCGTCGGCAAATGATGTGGTAATGATCGCTCATATTGGCGTCAAAACGGCTTGAGGAATCGCCGTAGGTCAGTTCCCTTACCAGACCGGCCTCTTTAAACAGTCGCAGATTGTTGTAAATCGTCGCCACGCTCATGTTGGGAAAATCCTTCTCGAGCGCCTTGTAGATCTCATCGGCGGTCGGATGGCTCATCGTAGACAGGAGATATTCCAGTATCGCATGACGCTGGGGCGTCATGCGGACGCCTGTCGCCTTCAACTTTTCCACCGCTTTCCTCAAGCGGTCCGGCGCCGTGGCCATAGCCATCCACCTCTCTTTCCCGCCCAAAAAACATTCATTTCCACATAAGAATACCTATAAATAGTCTACGCCGTAAAAGCTCATCTTGTCAATGGAGCATTCTTCACGCTTTGTTGGCGAACCGGCAGTAGGGAGCCAAATCGCAGATCCCGCACTTGGGATTGCGCGCGCTGCAGATGCGCCGCCCGTGCCAGATCAGGCGGTGGTGGGCGATCGACCATTCTTCTCGCGGGATCCTCCGGGTCAGTTGCTTCTCGGTCTCCAAAGGGTTGTTGCTGGTTGCAAGACCGAGCCGGTTGGAAACCCGGTGCACATGGGTATCCACCGCCAGCGCAGGAATCCCGAAGGCATTGCTCAACACCACATTGGCCGTCTTTCTCCCCACTCCGGGCAGTTTTTCCAGCGCCTCCCGCTCCGCCGGAACTTCTCCCCCGTATTGTTCCACGAGAATGCGGCAGGTCTGCAGGATATTTTTGCTTTTGTTCCGATACAGTCCCAACCCGCGGATCTCCTCCGCCAGCTCCTCCTCCGAAAGGGACAGAAAATCCTGGGGAGTGGGATACTTGGCGAACAGCCGCTCCGTCACCTTGTTCACCTGACGGTCGGTGGACTGGGCGGACAGGATGGTGGCGATCAACAACTCAAAGGGATTGCGAAAGCGGAGTTCGCAATGGGCATCCGGATACATGGCCGCCAACGTATCCATGATCTTCCGGATCGGAACCCGTCCGCTCGCTTTTTGAGTCAAAGGTCTTCTCCTCCCCCGGAACTTGCTTTTGCTGCATTACAGGTCCATTGTACCGAAAAATCGCGGGCCCGTCCCGACTGTCCAGCGGTTTGACCGGCTCCGGGGATCCAGGAATCCCGTGCGGCATCCCTCTATCGGCATCCCGCGGGAAACAAAAAAGAAATCCCCAGGACTCGCCCTGTCCCCCGCCTTCGCAGATCCCCGGCGAGGCACCCTGCGGACCGGGATTTCACCCGCGACGGGTGCCGGGAGGACGCGGTCTCCCGGTCTCTTTTTTGACGGCCTCCGCCGGCCCCGGCCTTAGATCTTCTTGGCCTCCACAATCAATTCGCTGCTTTGGCGATCGAAGGGACGACCCCTGAAATCGCCGTAACGCCTTACCACCTGAAATCCGGCCAACCGCAGGAGATGAAAAAGCTCCGCCGGATAGATGTACCGGAACCAGAAGACGGTCCGCCGCCGCTCCAGGGAGCGGCCTTCTCCGTCAAAACGCTCCAGGTGGCGAACGACGCGGGCCCTTTGGAGAAAGTGATCAAATTCCGTCCAGTCATATACGTCCACGGAATGGTCGCATCCGGGCACCGGAAAGGAGCCCCGGTACGTCATGCGGCGGTCCTGTTCGACCAAATCGGACACCTTCGGGACGAAGACGTTGAAGGCGAACAGCCCGTCCTCCTCCAGGTGCCGGCGAACCGCCGCCAAGGCGGCCAGTTGCTCCTTCACCGTCATCAGATGAAGAAAGGAGCGATAGGGGATGATGATCAGAGGGAAACGCTCTCCCAGATCAAAGCGGCTCATATCTCCCTCCACCCAGCGAATCCGGTCGGAAAGGCCCATCTCATCGGCTTTTTTCCGGGCCCGATCCAGCATCGCCGGGGAGAGGTCCAGACCCGTCACTTCGATGCCGGCCCGGGCGATGGCCAAACTGCATCGGCCCGTGCCGCACCCCAGCTCCAACACCGGCCCCCCGCTCTTTTCGGCCAGGCCCACATAATAGGCGATGTCCCCGTCCAGGCCGGTGGAGATCCAATCGTAATACTCCGGAAGGGAATAGGCGCTGACTTCGCTCAAGGGCTTCCCCTCCCTGTCCGGATCAGGAAAGATGTTCCTTCACAAAGGCCAGCGCGTCTTCCACGTGGCCGTCCACTTTGACCTTGCGGTAAATCTTGGCCAGGCGCCCCTCCTTGTCGATAATGAACGTGGAGCGTTCGATTCCCCATTTCTTTTTGCCGAACATGTTTTTTTCCTTGTACACCCCGTACTTCTTGGACACCTCCGCCTCGGTGTCGGAAAGAAGCAGGAAGGGCAGGTTGTATTTCCGGATAAATTTTTCGTGAGATTGAAGATCATCCAGGCTGACGCCTAAAATCACCGTGTCCAGTTCGGAGAAATCGCCGGCCCTGTCGCGAAAATCGCAGGCCTCGGCGGTGCAGCCCGGCGTGTTGTCCTTCGGATAAAAATAAAGGATCACATTCTTTTTTCCGCGAAAATCCGACAGGGACACCTGTTCTCCGTTGCTGGCCGGCAACGTGAAATCGGGTGCCATGTCTCCTTCTTGCAGCATATCCATCACACCTCCAACGATTTTTCCTGACCGCCTCCGGCGTCGGGCGAATCCCCGGCGGAGCGCGCCCGTCACCCGAAACCGCGAAATCCCGGATTTCAGAAGAATGCTTCCATTCGCCGCCGGTACTATTGTACCACGGGCACCTTTGGAAAACACCCGCGGGGGAATGCGTATGGGAGCGTTTCGGGGATCCCGGAAAGAAAACGGGGCGGACAGACTGTCCATCCGCCCCTCTTTCATCATTTCATCCCGGATCTTTCGCCATCTCCCGGTTTTCCTCCGCAGCTTCCTCCACAACCCTTTTTTCAATTTCGGGGCTCACCGGCCGTCACGACCACCACACCGCCCCCGGATCCCATCCTTCCGACCCAGTTCGGATCTTTCGCACCGTAAAATTGAATGGTTGTCCCATCCGGATATGTATCCAGGTGCTTTCGGAACCACTGATCGGCCTTCTTTTTGGCGGCGGAAAATATAACCCGTACAGGCCCTTTTTTCGCTCTCCTGGCAAATGGTCAAGGGCCAAGCCACCGGTTCCTTTCCCGTCGGGGAGAAAGCTCTCGAACCCGCTTCTCTTCCTTTCTCTCCGCCCATTTGCGATCCGGTGCGCGCCCGCGAAGGCCGGTCTCCCGCCGGACGCACCCCATGAAATCCGCAAGCTCCGGGCCTTCTTCCGCAGGGATGTGAAACGTCGCCGACCTCCCAAAAATCGGCGGAACCACCGGCGATGTTCTCCTCGAAGCGTCCGTCAGGATCAAACACAGCAACAAGCCGGTGGTCACCTGTTTCAACGAAATCCCCTCTCCCCCGCTCCCCCACTTCCTCCCGTCACCAGTAGAAAAAGGGAACCCCCATCCATCCGACCATCGGGACAGAGGGAAACCACAACCCGGGGGGATACGGCAACGGCGGAGGAAATTCGGGGCAACCTCCTCTCCTGCAGGGATTCCGGATCTTTGCACGCCCCCTTTTCCTCTCCTCCCCCTCCGGACTGCGTACCCGTTCAAAAGGAGACTCCAGCACGTGCAAGGTATTGCCGAAGTTGACGGATCCGGCCTGGGAGACGGTGTCGATATTGACGGTGCCGATCTCGATCCGAATCATGGTTTTCCCCCCGGAAGTCAGGGTTGATCGATCAAGTCGGGATCGATCGACTTGTTGCTGCTGGCACTCAGCATCCTGCCCAAATCACCGTACTGGTAGGCGCCTCCCACCGCCTTGCTGTTGGCCTCATGTCCGATGTGGATCGTGTTTCCGAAATTGACCGATCCGGTGCTGGTCACATTGTTGATCTTCACATTGAAGATGTTGTTCACGGTGCCCATCCCTGATCCCCCCGCTTGGTCTCATCCTATGCTATGTGAACCGCCGGGGGGATGTGCCCGGTTCAGCCCTCCCTCACCCGGATGGGCGCCGTCTTCGGCGCCGACACTTTGGGCAACCGGACTTCCAACACCCCCCGCCGGTACCGGGCCCTTGCCTGGTGCCTCGTCACCCATGCCCCCAGGGGAATGGAGCGGTGAAACTCCCCCTTGGGACGTTCCGCCACGGACACATCCAGCCGATCATAGCGGGAGGGAATGTTCCCTTTGATCATCAGATGCTGCCCGTCGGTCCTCAGCTGCAGCCGGCTGAGATCCTCCATTCCCGGCAAATCCACCAACACGATCACTTCACTCCGGGTATGGTATACATCCACCTTGGGAACGGAATCGGGAACTTCCTTCTCAAGATCGGACCAGAAGTCTTCCCCCAAAAACCGGTCGGCCAATTGAACCCATTTCCTCCAGGGGAAGCCGGATTCCATCCTTGATCCTCCCTTCAGCGGCAAATCCGGCGGGGCATCTGCCCATCCGTATTGTATTCAGCCGGGTTCCGTTCCGCCACCCGCCTTTTGGTGCTTCCGCAAGAAAACGGCCATATATTTTAAAAAGAAATGACGGGAGGTGTCTTCGTGTACGCAACCCTGTGGGACCGGCTTCATCACCTGGAACGGGAAATCGCCATCCTGCGGAAAGAAAATGAGGCCCTGAAAAGAAAACTGGCATCCCTTCAGCCGATCACCATCGAACGCATCGAATACAAAATCCAGGAACTGTCGATCAAAACCTTGAGCGGCCCCCTGAACGTGGGGTTGTCCGCCACCGGAGACGGCAAAAGCATCGCCCGGTTCCTCGAAAAGGCGGTTCGAGAAAAGAAAAAGGGGGACCTTCCCGAAAAGGAAGGACACCCCATTTCCATCACGGATGACAGCCCGCGGAAAAAACGCTAAATAGCTTCCGGGCCGGTGCCCCGGCTTCACCGGACGGATGCGCTTCCGCGCCACAAGGCATTTGCTCTTCTCCCGGAATCTCCGGAACAACAGGCCCGCAGATCCCCTCCAAAAGATATTTCCCGGCAACCCGCCCGGAGGCCTCTGGAACGCCCCCGGAAGAAGAATTTTTCCGGCGCCTTGCGGACAAAGAAAATCGATTCGGTGCGTCAACCGGATTCCTTCCTTCGGCACCGGTGAAGCCAAGCCGAAATCGGTCCGGCGGACCCGCCCGATTCAGCGGCATCCCCGCGTCGATTCCCTCACCGGGCAGTTTCAACCCTCGAAGGGCCATTTTCGCCGGGCGCCATCAACCGCCGGCTGCGGGCCCGCCGGCCTTTGTACATATGCGCGCGCGTCACCCCTCCGTTTTCGCGGGCCGGTACATGCAAGCATCGACACGTTCCGGCGCACATGGTCCTTCTGTGCGCCTTCGCCGTCAGGGGACCATCCGCCGGACGTCCAACACCCGGTCGGCTTCCTCTTCCGACAGCAGTCCTTCCTCCACAACCACCTGCTTGATCGTCTTCCCTTCCCGGTACGCCTTTTTGGCCACCTCCGCCGCCCGGTCGTAACCGATCACCGGATTGAGGGCGGTGGCAAGGGCGAGGGAACGTTCCAGCCAATGCCGGCACCGGTCCGGATCCGCCTCGATCCCCTCCACCAGGCGCTTCCGGAAGGCGTTCATGCCGTTGGTCAGGATCTGAATGGATTGAAGCAGATTGTGGGCGATCACCGGCATCATCACGTTGATCTCCAGTTGGGACATTTCCCCGGCGGAGGTGATGGCCGCATCGTTTCCGATCACTTGACAGCAAACCATGTTCAACATCTCGGCCATCACCGGGTTCACCTTCCCGGGCATGATCGAGGAGCCCGGCTGCACCGCCGGCAGCCGAATCTCCGCCAGGCCGGTTCTCGGACCGGAGGAGAGAAGGCGCAGGTCGCTGGCCAGCTTGCTCAGGCGGATGGCCAGGCCTTTAAGGGCCGCACTGGTTTTGAAGGCCGCCCCGGTGTTCTGCATGAAGGCGAACCGGTTCCGCGCCGGAACGAAGGGCAGGCCGGTCCGTCTCGCGATATCCTCGATGGCGATGCGGGCGTAATCGGGGTGGGTGTTGATGCCGGTCCCGACGGCGTTGCCGCCGAGGCCGATCCGGTAAAGATCGGGCAACACCTTTTTCAAATCCTCCACCGCCTCGTCCAGGGAGGCCGCATAGCCCTCAAACTCCTGCCCCAGACGCATCGGCACGGCATCCTGCAGGTGGGTCCGACCCGACTTGAGGACCTCGTGAAATTCTTCCGCCTTTTTCCACAGGGCGCCTGCCAGGGCGCTGGCGGCGGGAATGCATTCATGAACCAGCCCTTCGGCGGCGGCAATGTTGATCGCCACATGGATCGTGTCGTTGGTCGACTGCCCCCGGTTGACGTGGTCGTTGGGATGAACCAGGGACATGTCCCCGGGTTTCCCCCCGAGGAGCTCGGCGGCCCGTCCCGCGATCACTTCGTTGGCGTTCATGTTTTGGGACGTTCCGGCCCCCGCCTGATACACATCCACGACGAAGTGGTCATCCCATTTTCCCTGGATCACCTCTTCCGCCGCGGAGATGATCGCATCCGCCAGGTCGGGGGACAATTCCCCGCATTCGCGGTTCGCCCGGGCCGCCGCCGCCTTGATGATGCCCTGGGCCCGAATGAAGCGGCGGGGCAATCTCAACCCGCTGATGGGGAAGTTTTCCACCGCCCGCTGGGTCTGCGCGCCGTAATACTTGTCGGCGGGCACCCGAACTTCTCCCAGGGAATCCCGATGCACCCTGTACTGTTCCATTTCGTCACCCCGTTTGCCTATCGATTCCCTCCCCCGCCCTGCATCATTCTGGCATACTCCCGGAACTGACCGGCCAGGCGGTCATGTTCCCTTCGCTCTCGGATCAAGCGTTCCCGGATCAGGTGATCCATCTGCCTCCGCTCCTGTTCCTGCCGCGCGGGAAGGTCAGACGGCACAACGCGCGGCGACCGGTCCGCCGGCAGAGGACCGTCCGCTGCCTGAGGCCGGGAGACCTCCAAGGGCTGGTGTACTTCCGGCGGTTGAGGAGCCGCCTCCCCTGACGATGCCTTCTCCCGGACCGCAGATTGCTCCGGCATCCGCCGGGGGACTTCCCCTTCTCCGGGCGCGGTCTCTTGCCGGTCCCGGGCCCGAGGGGACGTTTCCGCCGGCATCTCCGCCGGCCAATCCGGCCTCCGATCGTCCTCTGCGGAGGGAGGGGCGGCTTTCGCCACCGAAACCTCCGGAGCCGGCCTCGGCACGTGCTCTTCCCGCGTCTCCGCGTGCGAAAAAGCGGTCTGATCCGGAGCGCTCTCCCCCCTTGTCTCCGTTTCCTTCGCGGTTTCCTTCGCGAAGGGCGGCGATTTCTGTTCTTCCCGCCGCTCCAGATCCGGACGTCTTTCCGTAAAATGCGGCTTGCTGTCCCCCGGGGCGGGCCAACGGCTTTCCGGATGAGACATCACTTTGTGCGCCTCGGGGGCCGCCGGAGGTGTGCCGGAAAATCCGGCAGGATGCTTCGCTTTTATTCTATCCCCCAAATAGGGTTTTCCCTTACCTCCCGAAAAATCCGGCGGGGCGGTCCTTTTCGGCGGAAGGCGCAGGCTCTCCTCCCGCTTTTCTTCCCGCTGCCGGCGGTCTCCCCCGAACAGGCGGCTCAGCAGGCCGGGAGAATTCTTCCTCTTTTCATAAGCTTCGATTTGGGAAAGAACCTGATCGACCGAAGCCCTTTTCAGACTTCGCTCAATGAGCCGCGCCACAGGCCCCGAAAAGGGAAAGTCGGAGGGCAGCTTGACCAGGGATTCCCCGATGATCTGCCCGGTCATGCACATGTACATCCAGGTTCCCCAGTCGATGGCCGGCTCCAGGGCCGTAAAATCCCTCACCCCGCAAAAGAAGACCTTCAGCTCCCCGTCCTCCGTGAGACCCAGGTTCCGCGGATCCAGCAGAAGATACATGGGAAGGGGGCGGCTGTTCAACATCTTTTCCAGCCGGAGCAGCTCCCTCGTCAGACGAACCGTCTCCTCCTCGCTCCAGGGCTGCATCTGCAGGATCTCATCCAGATGAGTCAGATTCACGTACGGACGGATAAACACGATGGAGCGATCCTCGGTGTACACCTCGGCAAAGGGAAGGACCAACGGATGATTGAGGGAACGGTACTGCTGAATCACCAGGGATTTGGTTGCCTTCTTGAGTTTCGTCCACTGCAGGTAGAACCGCTCGTTCTCATCCGTGCGGGCGACAGCCAGTTCCCCGTCCAGGAAGGCTTGGGCGCTTTCGATTACATAACGGTCCCGATACCGCTGACCCACCGTGAAAAACGACGACACTTCTTCCGCCTCCTCGTCAAACAAACGCCATTTCCCGATGACAAAATTCGCTGCCATCAGCATATCACAGAAACTCACCCGCTACAATTTCACTTTTGGCGCCTTTTCTCCGTCTTTCGCCGCCGATTTACAAAAAATCCCGTTTGACACATTTTCGCCATCCCCATATAATTAACATCATTGATGATTAAGTTAGTTAATATTTCGGAGTGGGAAATAATGAACAGCCGTCTGGCAGCCATTCAAGAATTTGAATCCACCCTCCGCGTGGTGTTCCGGTCCATCCACAAGGATCTCAGCGACCTGCTCGGCGATCAGATGACAATGGCCGAATACCACGTCCTCAAGATCCTGCACCGGGACGGCTCCCTGCGGATTACCGATTTGGCCCACGATCTGGGCGTCTCTTTGAGCCATGTCACCAACGTGACCGATCGGCTGGAAGACAAGGGATGGGTCGTCCGGCGGCGGTCCGAGCGGGACCGGCGGTCCGTCGAACTGCACATCACGGAGGCGGGACGAAAGAGGATGGATCAATTGCTGCGGGAGAAGGAGAAATATTTTCAGGAGAAGCTTTCCTCACTGCCGACGGAAACGATTCACACCCTGAACGATCTGTTGAAGCGCCTGATCTGAAAACAAAAAGATGGAGGGGATCGGATGGAACACTTAAGTAAAAGAAAAAAAATCACCATCTTGATCGCCATTATGGTATCGCTCCTGTTCGTCTCCCTGAACCAAACCATCGTGGGAACGGCACTGCCCCGGATCGTTGCCGATCTGGGCGGAATGGACCTGTTCAACTGGGTGTTCACCATCTTCATGCTGACTTCCAGCGTCACCGCCATTTTGGTGGGAAAACTGTCGGATCTCTACGGGCGAAAACCCTTTGTGCTCGCGGGGCTCACCCTCTTCATCGCCGGCTCCTTCCTGTGCGGAACCGCCGACACCATTCTCCAGCTGATCCTATACCGCGGACTCCAGGGATTCGGCGGCGGGATGATCATGTCCACGGCCTTCACCTCCGTCGGGGATCTGTTCCCCCCGCGGGAGAGGGGACGCTGGCAGGGGCTGATGAGCGCCTCCTTCGGCTTGGCCAGCGTTTTCGGCCCGACCCTGGGCGGATATATCGTCGACCACTGGGATTGGCACTGGGTGTTTTGGGTCTTTCTCCCCTTCGGCCTGGTCGCCCTGGTTCTGATCATCCGCCTGTTCCCCTCCGCCACCGAACGGCGGCGGGAAAAGGTGGACTATCTGGGATCTCTGTTTCTGACCTTGACGATCGTTCCGATGCTGTTGGCCTTCTCCTGGGCCGGCAACCGTTACGACTGGCTCTCCTTCGAGATTCTCGGGCTGTTCGGATTCACCCTGATCGCCCTGGCCGCATTTTTGTGGATTGAAGTCCGGGCCTCAAGCCCCGTGTTGCCCCTGGATCTGTTCCGAAACTCGATCTTCACTATTTCCAACATCGTCGGTTTTCTGACAGGGATGGGCATGTTCGGAACCATCATGTACACGCCCTTCTTCGTTCAGGGAGTGCAGGGCGTCTCCGCCACCTCCTCGGGCTTTATCATGATGCCGATGACCCTGAGCATGGTGATCGCCAGCACCGTCAGCGGACAGATCATCAGCCGGACCGGCCGGTACAAGAAACTGGCCCTGTTCGGCCTGGCAGTCATGGCCGCCGGGCTCTTCTCGATGTCCCGGATGGATGTCGACACCCCCTTGCACACCACGGTCATCAACATCATTCTTGTGGGGGCCGGGCTGGGCATCTCTTTCCCGATCTTCACCCTGACGGTGCAAAACGCCGTCGAACACGCCCGCCTCGGCGTCGCCACCGCCTCCAACCAGCTGTTCCGCCAAATGGGCGGGACCATCGGCGTGTCGGTCATGGGGACGATCTTTTCCCACCAGATGGAAAGCGAAATGAAACAAATGGTGAAAGATCTGCCGCAGGCTTCGGGCGCGGGCGGCAACGCCGAAATGTGGAGTTCCTTTCAGGATCCCCAGATTTTGATGGATCCCGATCGCCTCGAGCGCATTCGGAGCGCCCTTCCGGAGGGGGCCGCGCCGCTGTTTGAATCCCTGCTCAAGCTGGTGAAAGAGAGCTTCGCCCTGGCGATCGAACACGTATTTTTCGCGGGAACGCTCGTCGTCTTGCTCGCCTTCCTCCTCACCTTCTTCCTGCGGGAAATCCCCCTCAGACAGTCCAACCGGACCGGAGAAAAGGAGGCCAAGGTGAAAGGACCCGTGCCGCAAACTGAAGGCTGATCCGCCTCCCCCCCTTCCCGCGCAGGTCGTGTTACAATAGGACGGGGAAACGAAAATGCGGACCAAAACGATGCCAAAGGGGGCCTTCACTTGCGACGGGAGCGTTCTGAAGCACTGTACGAACAAGCCTTGGATGTGATTGTCGGCGGAGTCAACAGCCCTTCCCGCTCCTTCCGGGCCGTGGGCGGCGGCGCCCCGGTCTTCATGAAGCGGGCCCAAGGCGCCTATTTCTGGGATGAAGACGGAAACCGGTACATCGACTATCTCGGCGCCTTCGGGCCGATCATCCTCGGCCACGCCCATCCGGCCGTCACGGAAGCCATCGTCAAAACCGCCGCGGAGGGTACCCTCTACGGCACCCCGACGGAAAAGGAGATCCGCTTTTGCCGGATGCTCCGGGAAGCGATTCCCTCCTGCGAACTGCTGCGCCTGGTCAACAGCGGAACCGAGGCGGTCATGTCGGCCATCCGCCTGGCCCGGGCCTACACCGGCCGGGACAAGATCATCAAGTTCGCCGGCTGCTACCACGGCCATTCCGATCTGGTCCTGGTCGCCGCCGGCTCGGGACCGTCCACCCTGGGCATGCCGGACAGCGCGGGCATTCCGCAAAGCATCGCCCGGGAAGTGATCACCGTCCCCTTCAATCGGCTGGATACGCTGGAACAAGCCCTGGACCGGTGGGGGGATCAGACGGCGGCCGTCCTGGTGGAACCTTTGGTCGGCAACTTCGGGATCGTGCCCCCCGCTCCCGGCTTCCTCGAAGGGGTGAATCGCCTGGCCCACGCCGCCGGCGCGCTGGTGATCTATGACGAGGTGATCACCGCCTTTCGCTTCCATTACGGCGGCGTCCAGACGCTGTACGGAGTGGAGCCCGACCTGACCGCCCTGGGCAAGATCATCGGCGGCGGCCTGCCCATCGGAGCCTACGGCGGTCGCCGGGAGATCATGGAGCTGGTGGCGCCGGTGGGTCCCATGTACCAGGCGGGAACGATGGCCGGAAACCCCCTTTCCGTCGCCGCGGGCATTGCCTGTCTGGAAACCCTGGCGAGGCCTGGAACCTACGAGCGGCTGGATCAGGCGGGGGAAAGACTGGCCGGCGCCATCGCCGAACTGGCTTCCCGGTACGGAATCCCCGTTCAGATCAACCGGAAGGGAGGCGCCTTCACCGTCTACTTCACCGACCGGCCGGTGACGGATTACGACGGGGCGAAAGCGGCGGACGGCGAAGCCTTCGCCCGCTTCTTCCATCTGATGCTGGAAAGCGGCGTCTATCTTCCCGCTTCAAAGTACGAAGCCTGGTTTTTGACCATCGCCCACTCCGACGAGGACATCGACCGGACCATCGAAGCGGTGGAGCGGGCCTTCCGGGAGATGAAACGGGAAGGGGCGGCGGGCGCATGACGGAACCCAAGAGTCTGTACGAACGAATCGGCGGCGCCGACACGATCGCCCGCCTGGTGGCCGCCTTCTACCCGCGGGTACAGGCCCATCCGCTGCTCGCTCCGCTGTTTCCCGAGGACATCACTCCGGTCATGGAGAAGCAGCGCCTCTTTCTCACCCAATTTTTCGGCGGCCCGCCCCTGTACAGCCAAAAACACGGCCATCCCATGCTCCGGGCCCGCCACCTCCCCTTTCCGATCACCCCCTCCCGGGCCCAGGCCTGGCTCTCCTGCATGGCCGAGGCCCTGGACGAGGTGGGCATCACCGGACCGGAGCGGGAGGAAATGTGGGGACGGCTGGTGATCACCGCCCACCACATGATCAACACCAAGGAAGAAGCCCACGACAAGGAATAAGACCGGGAGAAATTCCCGGTCTGAGATTGATGACAAACCCCCTGGCTCTTTTCGCAAGAAAAGCGCCAGGGGTTGCATGTTTATGGGGAATAAACAGATAAAGGAAATTAGATTTGGTAAATTAGGCGGATCACAAAGCCTTTTCCTCTCTTCGAGAGGAGCAAGGCCATTTTTTTGATGTTTTGAGCCACGGCAATAAGGAGGCATTGCTCTCTGACTTTGGCAAGCCCCCTGTAGCGTGCATAACGAAGCCCATGAAGTTCTTTGGCGTCAGCGAAGCTGCGCTCAATGGTCTGACTCCGTCGTTTATACAGTTGTTTGCCCCTTTCACTT
>NZ_FOOK01000032.1 GCF_900113175.1 Planifilum fulgidum
TAACGGGGGTGAAGCGATTTCATCCCTTCCTTATTAAACCGGTGAATCAACCGTCGAACGTGATCCTCGGATAGGTGATACAGTCGGGCGATGTTTGGGACGGTCATCTTTTGGGCGGATGCCAGAATAACCATTGCCCGCCGGACTTTCACCGGATGGGATCCTTTTCGAATGATATGTCTTAATTGATTGCCTTCCTTGGTGGTCAAGTCACGAACGAAAATCATTTCGATCACCTATGAATCCATTCGACCATGAGGTAACATTTTCCTTCGGAATTTCCCGATCTAAGTTAGTCGACGGGGCATTAGATTGGCCGCCGGAATTTCCGGACTTCGCCTGAGAGCCCTCCTGGGCGGGAGATTCGGGAAGATCCGGCTGTTCAATCGGAACGTTGCCTTCAGTGGAATCTTCCTCTTCCGGTTCCGGCTGAGATCCTCCGGTCTGGTCCCCTCCGGAATTTTCACCATCCTCATTACCGGGGTTCTCTACGCCGGGCATCTCCTCCTCGTCCATCCCGCCATTGTCGCCTCCGGTGAAAATGCGAATAAAATCACTGAACGGATTGGCGGAAGCGACAGGCATCGCCACAAAAGTGGTACCGAAAAACACGATAAAGGCAGCAATGAGCGATTTCCTCATCAATCGCTGAAAAACCCCCTTGTTTTATTCCCGTACGCAATTCCCGACCGACGATGAATCGCGGGGAACGATCCGGAGGAAGCGAACCCTTCGCCTGCCCAAAAACACCGAACCCCCCGGTGCGAACCGAGAAGTTCTTCCTCTGATGGTTTCTGCCTACCAGGAATATACTAATAGATTCGACAAACGTCAACACTTTTTTCTTTTTTCTTAGACATTTTCTCCATAAACAGTAAGAGATTGCAACGCGCCCGGCGGCGAATACGACTTACTTACGATATGACTACAACTTTCGGGCTAAAAATCCCAAAAAAAAACGAAAAACGGGAGGCTTAAGGAGCCCCCCGTCAGGCAACCGCGGTTTTGTTTTGCCGCTTCCAAGCGGATCAGCTCGTTTTGGCCGATCTGCGCGCCTGCAGGAAGTAGATCAGGGCGAGAATCCCGATCCCGACCGCATCGGTGACCAGCCCCGGATAGATCAGGCTGATTCCGCCGACAAACAGGATGAGGCGTTCCAACAGGTTGCAATGGGTGCGGAAGTAACCGAGCATCGCGCCGCTGACTCCGAACATCCCGATCAAGGCGGTTGCCACCGCCAGGGGGACGTTCCACCAGGTGGCCCCCTCCAGCACCAACACCGGATTCAGCACAAAGATATACGGGATGAGGAAGGCGCCGACGGCGAGCTTGGTGGCCGTCACTCCCGCCCTGAAGGGGTTGGCGTTGGCAATTCCCGCCCCGGCGTAGGCGGCCAGCGCCACCGGCGGCGTGATGTCGGCCACGATTCCGAAGTAGAAGACGAACAGATGGACGGCGATCAGCGGAATCGTCGGATCCAATTTGATGATCGCCGGGGCCGCCATCGTCGCCATGATGACGTAGTTGGCCGTCGTGGGGACGCCCATCCCCAGGATGATGCAGGCGATCATGGTGAAGAACAACGTGAGGATCAAGATGCCCCCGGCCAGCTCAATGATCCCGCCGGCCACTTTCAATCCCAGGCCGGTCAGGGTGACCACGCCGACGATAATCCCCGCGGCGCCGCAAGCGGCGATCACTCCGAGGGCCGTCCGGGTCCCCTCTTCCAACACGACGATCAAGTCCTTGAAGGTAAATTGGGAATGCCGGAATTGATGGATCAGGAAGGCGACAAAAAGCAGGCCCAACGCTCCCCAGGTGGCGGGAAGCGACGTCTTGCTGAAGACCAGGTACAGCAGTCCCAAAAGGGGCAGCAGAAGATACCAGCGCTCAACCAGCGTCTGCTTCAGGGACCCGCCTTCGAACAGACCGACCGTCACCGCCACCAGGATTGCGATCAGGGCGGCGGTAATGGGGGATTGCCCCATGACCAAAACGCCGATGATCGCAAGAAGCGGCAGCAGAAGATACCCCCTTTGCAACATCACTTCCTTGAGGCGGGGGATCTGGTCGGCGGGCAAGCCGAGGATGCCCACCCGTTTGGACTCCAGGTGCACGGCGATGAAAATGCCGGCGAAATAAAGCACCGCGGGAATCGTCGCCGCCAGGGCGATCTGTCCGTACTCCATCCCGATGAACTCGATCATCAGGAAAGCGGCCGCTCCCATGATCGGAGGCATCAGCTGCCCTCCGGTGGAGGCCGACGCTTCCACCGCCGCGGCAAATTCCGGCCGATAACCGGTCTTTTTCATCAGCGGAATGGTGAAACTGCCGGAACCGACGGTGTTGGCGACGGAGCTTCCGGTGACCATCCCCTGAAAGGCGCTGGCCACCACGGCCGCTTTGGCCGGCCCCCCCACCATCCTCCCGGTGATGGCAAAGGCCAGATCGTTGAAAAACTGGCTGATCCCCGTGTGGCGCAGCACGACGCCGAAAAAGAGGAACAGGTAAATAAACGTGGAGGAAATGGCGATGGGAATACCCAGAATCCCCTCCGTCCCCAGGAACATGAAGGTGCTGATCCGTTCCAGGCTGAAGCCCTGATGTTGGGCGAACCCGGGGATATAAGGCCCGAAATAGGCATAAAGCAAGGCGAGGGACGCCACGATCACCAAGGGAAGTCCCACAACCCTCCGGGCGGCCTCCAGGGTGAGCAACACCCCGATGACGGAAACGGCGATATCCAGATCGGTGTAGAGAAACCGGTTCACCAATTCATCGTAAAAGATCACGTGATAAACCCCGGTGCCCAAGGCGAGCAGGGCAAGCAGAATGTCCAGGACGGACACTTTGCTGTCCGTCTTCCCTTTTTTCCAGGGATAAAGCAAAAAGATGATTGCCAACGCCACGGTCAAGTGCGGCGCCCGCTGCAGCTGGGAGGGCAAGGTGCCGAAAAAGGCCGTGTACAGCTGAAACAGGGCGAGCCCGACTGCCAGCGCGGTGACAACCCATTTGATTTTCCCCAGATTTTTTCGAAAAGCATGTTCCCGGTCGTATTTCTCCAAAACGCGTTCCACGTTTTGGCCGTTGGCGGGTTCCGTCACTTTTGCGGCTTGTTTCGCCACGGTAACACCTCCTCAACCACTGATATCAAGGAGTCTGCCCGGATTTGAACATAGGTTCCACCCCCCGCAAGCCGCGCCAGGTCGGCGACGGTGCCGTCGTCGAAATGCAGGCGATGTCGGGCGATCACTTGGCCCACCCGCAGATCCAGTGACGGATAGACGGTCTCATCATAGCGAACCACATATTTCCCGTCCCGGACGAGAAACTCCGTCAATCCGTCTCCGTCCTTCTCCGGCCGGACCGGCAGATTGGCTCCGAAGCGATCAAACTCCATCTCCACGATGGCGATCCGACGATCCTCCGTCACCCGGAATGTTTCCCGGACGGGGCGTTTGGTGATGGAGTGGGTGTGGACCATGGAAAAGGTTTCCCCGACGCGAATCAAACGTCGGAAAACAACCCGCTCCCGCTCCATATCGACAACTTTCAACACCGCCCAGCCGGAGGAAAACCAAGCGAAAAGGAAGCCCATCAGGAGAAGAAGGAGGCCGAGGGCGGCCCCCTTCTTCCAACCGAGACGGGGTTTCAATCCGCGCTTTTTCATTCGCGTATTACTCCGGCAGCGGAATACCCTTTTCTTCAAAGTATTTCTTCGCACCGGGATGAATCGGCGTGGTCACACCCTCCAGCGCTTTCTCCAGGTCGATCTGGCTGCCTGCCTGGTGGGCGCTGGCGATATCATCCTTTTTCTCGTACATGATCTTGGTCAGATTGTAGACGAGATCTTCGCTCAGTTCGTTGTTGGCGTACATGACGGCCTTCAGGGTCGCCGTCTGGACATCTTCATCCTGTCCCTTGTAGGTGCCGCCCTTGACCGTCAGGGGCTGATAGAAGGGGTATTTTTCCTGCAACTTTTTCATCGCCTTGTCGTCCACTTCGAGCAGGCGAACTTCCTTGGCGGTCGTGATGTCTTCGATGTTGGACGCAGGCAGGCTCAACAGTCCGAAGATCGCATCGACCTGGCCGTCCTTCAGCTTGGTGGCGGCATCGCCGAAGCTGTCGTAGAAAGGCTGGATATCGTCAAAGGTGAGTCCATACGCTTCAAGAATGTGTTTCGTGGTGTTGACCGTTCCGCTGCCCTGGGGACCCACGGCGACCCGCTTCCCTTTGAGGTCCGAAATGGTTTTAATACCGCTGTCCTTGGCCGCCACGGCCTGCACCACTTCCGGGTAAACGACGCCCATCGCCCCGAAATTGGTCACCTTCTGGCCTTTGAAATCGGCCCGGCCGTTGTAGGCATCGTCGGCGTTCATGTTGACCACCATCGCCAGGTCGGCTTCCCCCTTGGCGAGAAGGGCCAGGTTTTCAACGGAAGCGCCCGTGGCCTGAGCCGTGACGTTCACACCTTCCACATTTTTATTCCAAACGTTGGCAATGGCACCGCCCAACGGATAATACGTGCCGCCGGTACTTCCCGTCGCCAAAGAAAGATCCTGGCTGCCTCCACCCTCATTGCCACCGGATCCGCTTTGGCCGCAGGCTGCCAAAAAGACCGATGTGATGAGAACGAGAGTGAGTAGTACGGACCACTTTTTCACCTGTATGACCCCCTTTGTTATCGTGCAGACGCAAACAGCACACTTATTATACAATAAACTTTCAGCATAATTGTACAATATGAATGATTTTCATGTAAATGGAATCGGTTTCTTATGTCTTAATATTCCGCATTATGGGCATGAAGAACCGCCGTGAAAAAACCCGTTTGATTCCCTTCGATTCCGGTTATATAACATACCGTACCTGTCGCCCTATTATTCAAAACCAAAGTCCGATGCAGCACCTTTTGCGCCATACATAACCGATTGAGATTGTCCATTTCCCTCCACTCGATCACCGGGGCGTCCGCTCCGTCCCCCATGCAGGATACTCGCGCTCCTTCTTCCCGGAGATCTGCCAGGAAACCTCGACTTGACGCAGGAATAACTCTTGAAAAATCTCCTTTAAACCGCCCATGCTTTCCCCTCTTTTTCTCAAGCTTCCCCAATCGGTTCCCAAATATTCTTCTTCAGTGAGGAGTGATGTGAAGACTCATGTGCGGCATTTGCGGAATTATCGATCTGGACGACAACCGGATCCAACAAAATCAATTGCGCTCAATGCTTCCCCCCTTGGAGCGGCGCGGTCCCGACGACGAGGGCTGGCTGGTACAACCGGGCGTGGCCCTGGGCCATCGCCGCCTCAGCATCATCGACTTGACGGAAAAGGGACGGCAACCGATGGTGGACGAAGAGCTGGGACTTACCGTCGTGTGCAACGGGGAGATTTACAACTTTCGCGAATTGAAGCGGGAGCTTACGACCATGGGATACCGGTTTTTCTCCTCCAGCGACACGGAGGTTCTCCTGAAGGCCTACCACGCCTGGGGAGACACCTTCGTCACCCGCCTCAAGGGAATGTTCGCCTTCTGCCTCTACGACGCCAAGCGAAGACGGTGTATCCTGGGACGCGACCGCTTGGGAATCAAGCCCCTCTATTACGTGGATGAGGGCAGCACCTTCTATTTCGCTTCCAACATCCAGGCCCTGATGCGGGCGGACGCCGTCCGTCCCCGGCTTTCAAAGCGGGCGCTCCACCACTACCTCACCTTTCACGGCGTCATCCCGGCACCCCTGACCATCTTCGAGAACGTTCAAAAACTGGAACCGGCCACCCTACTGGTCATCGAATCAAACGGACGGAAAAGCAAGCAAACCTACTGGAAGCTGAATTTCGACGAAAAATGGAACCTGAGCGAAGAGGAGTGGATCGAACGACTCCTTCACACCCTCGAAACCAGTGTCAAGCGGCGGATGGTGAGCGACGTTCGCGTCGGCGCGCTGTTGAGCGGCGGAGTGGACTCCAGTCTGATCGTCGCCTTGATGGCGCGGATGGAACCCGAGTCCCTCCGGACCTATTCCATCGGCTTTGAGGATGTAGCCGGAGAAGAGGGTAACGAGTTCCGTTACAGCGATCAGGTCGCCGAGATGTTCGGCACGCAACACCGCAAGTATTTCATCGATTCCAGACAGCTCCTTCCCCACCTGCAGGATTGCATCCGGAACATGTCCGAACCGATGACGAGCCACGACGCCGTCGGATTTTATCTCCTGTCCCGGGAGGTGAGCCGGGAGACAAAGGTGGTGCTGAGCGGCCAGGGCGCCGATGAAGTGTTTGCGGGATACCACTGGTATCCCCGGGTGAACGACGGAACCGGCCGCCCGTCGGACCGGTATGAAAAAGCCTTTTTCGACCGGGACCACCTGGAAATCCTGGAGGCGCTGGAGCCGGAATATCACGGGGACGACTGGTCCAAACAATTCGTCCGCGACCACTTCGGCATGCCCGGAGCCTCCCATCCCGTCGACCGGGCTCTCCGGCTCGACATCACCGTGATGCTGGTGGACGATCCCCTCAAGCGGGTGGACAACATGACCATGAGCTGGGGGTTGGAGGCCCGGGTGCCCTTCCTGGATCACGAACTGGTGGAGCTGGCGGCCGCCATGCCGCCGGAAATCAAGCTGTCCGGAGGAGGAAAGGGGATCCTGAAGAAAGCGGCGGAACGCCTGCTCCCCCGCCGGATCATTTACCGGAAAAAGGGCTACTTCCCCGTCCCCGCCCTTAAGTACCTGCGTGGGGAGTACCTGGAATTCGCCCGGGATATTCTCCTGTCCGACCGGGCGCGCAGCCGAGGTTTGTTCCGACCGGCATACGTGGAAAAACTGCTGGCCGCCCCGGAAGAGCACATTACCGTGCTGGGAGGCAGCAAACTGTCGCAGCTAGCCCTGTTGGAATTCTGGCTGGAGGAAATGGGGTGTTGACATGACTCAGCGCACGTTGGTCCGACACTTGAGGCGCTCCATCTCCACAATGCCCCCGTCCGGATGGGTCGAGGAGCCGCCGCCAGTCAAAACACGGGGAATCAAGCGCAATACCGCCCTTTTCTGCGGATGGGGAAGGCTGATTTTCGGACAAACCTTCTCCGACCACAACCGGATTATCGACATCTTTTCCTCGGAACCTGCGGGAAAGCGGGATTTGGCCATCTACGTCAAAAACCATCACGTGTTGCTGGCCAAAGCCCCCAACCTGCTGTTTGTTGACCCCTCCCACACCTACCGCCTGTGGCTGCACCATTACCGGATGCCGCGGAAACGATCTTCCCATTTCCACATCCGTCTGCTGAAGGGGAAAGAGGACGCAGAGCAGGTGAACACCATCTACCGGAAATGCGGCCTGATCGAAAGCCCCGTCTCCACCATCGTGGAAAATCAAAAAACCCACACCTTCAGCTATTTTGTCGCCGAGGATTCCACCGACGGGCGGATCATCGGCACGATTACGGGAATCGACCACAAGGAGGCCTTCAACGATCCGGAAAACGGGGCCAGCTTTTGGTGCCTGGCGGTGGACCCGGACCGACGGGCCCGAGGGGTCGGCCGCGCCCTCGTCCGTTGCGTGGCGGAACATTACCTGGCCAAAGGGCGGGAATACCTGGACCTGTCCGTTCTCCACGACAACCACAGGGCTATCCGGCTGTACCGCTCCCTCGGCTTCCGCCGGGTGCCCGTCTTCGTGGTCAAGCGAAAAAACGAAATCAACCGGATCTATTACACGGGAGGACCCAAACCGTGAACATTTACGCGCAAATTCTCATCGATGAAGCCAAGCGCCGGGGAATTCGAGTGAAAGTGATCGACAAAGCGACAGGCATGTTTGTCCTGGAGCATAATGGGAAGCGGATCCGCTGCCGGGAATCCCTCACCGACCGGACCTCCGCCGTCGCCATGACCATTTGCGAAAACAAGGCGCTCACCCGCCGGCTCCTAAAGCGGGAGGGATTCTCCGTGCCGGAACAGGTGGTTCTCAGCCGGGATGCGAATCCGGAAGAGATCCGCTCCGCTGCGGAAACGCAACTGAAAAAGTGGGGAAGCGCCGTCGTCAAGCCCCTCCGGGGGGAACAGGGCGCAGGCATTACCGTGGATGTATCCACTCCCGGAGAGGTGGAACGGGCTTTCCGTTTTGCCGCGGAAAACGGGGATGAGGTGGTACTGGAGCAATATGTAAAGGGAAGGGATCTCCGGATTATCGTCATCGACCACGCCTTCGTGGCGGCCATCGAGCGGACCCCCGCCCGAGTGACCGGAGACGGCCGTCACACCGTTCGTCAGCTGGCGGAGAAAGCCAACCGGAAGCTCCGGGAGCAAACCGGCGGCGAAGCCCGGATTCCCTTGGACGAAGAAACCCGCCGGGTGGTCCGGCAGGCCGGTTTCGACTGGGATGCGGTTCCTCCCGCGGGAAAAACGGTGCCCCTGCGCAAGACGGCCAACTTCCACACGGGGGGAACCATCCGCGACGTGACCGACCAGGTGCCCCCCCGATTGCGGCGAATCGCCGAGGAGGCGAGCCGCATTCTGGACATTCCCGTCGTCGGCTTCGATTTCATCGTACCCGACTACACCGGGGAGCGCTACGTCATCATCGAAGCCAATGAACGTCCCGGATTGGCCAACCATGAACCTCAGCCCACGGCGGAACGGTTCATCGACTTTCTCTTTCCGGAGACCAAGGAAGAGGCGAAGGAGCGGGCCGGTTGACAAGGGGTGCACAGGATTGAGACAATTGTGAAAAAAGCGACCATCCCGGCAAGGTGTATTGGCAGAAAGCCCCTTGCACGACGGGGCCTATTCCCTTGATCTCACAAGCCGTTCTCAAGGTCCATTCACATATGAGGGAGAGCGTTCATGATCAGCGTCACGAAACCGCGGAACCGGCGACAACGTGTAAAAAACCTGCTGGTGCCCTTTTTGGAAGAGCACATTTGGCCGTTGCTCGAACCGGAGGGTTTTTGCTGGCGCCGGTCCCTCCGTTTCTGGAGGGGCGATTCCTCCGGGCGGCAGGCGCTGGAATTTGCCTTCCGCTTGTCCCGCCGGCGGACCGATCCGGTGCTTGCCTACCTATGTCCCCGCATCACCGTCCGGAAACCGGGCCTCGGCAAGCAGGTGCAAAAGCTAATGGGAGAAGAAACAACGGCGAAGAAAAATCCGGAGGTCCTCGTGCACCAGTCCGTGGGACTGGTCAGTCCGGATAGGGCGAATACCCGATGGATCCTCTTCGGCGAAGAGGATCTTACCGACCTCGGCCCTTTTCTGGGGGAATATGTGAAAACCTATGTCCTCCCCTTTCTCAACCGCTATCGGTCCTGCCGGGACATCGTGGAGGGCTGGGAAAGCGGCGACGAGCGATTGGCCCCTCCTCCGGGCGGTTGGATCCAGATGGTGGCGGCCTGTCTGGAGGCCGGACGCAAGGAACAGGCGGCCAAGATCCTGTGGTCAAAGGTGTGGGGAAAAGCCGAATTGCGCGAGGAATACCGCTTCGCCCTCCGCCAATTGGGAATCGATCCGACGCCCGGACAGCGGGAGGAGCCGGAAACCGTCCCCGGGACGGCGCAAATCCTTGATGCGCCACTTCCTTGACGGATGGAAAGGAAAAAGGGACAACCCCGGTGATCGCATCGGAGACGACAAACGATGTCACGGGCCCCATCGCATCCCTCGCGCGTGGCTCCCGCTTTCCTTCGCAGAAATCGCCCCGACCCAATCCCCCCGATGCGCAAATCCCCCACCGTGGCGATTTTCCGGATGCCGAAGGCTTGCGCGGGAGGCTCAGGCAAAGGATTTAAGCCGCTCGGAACCCCCGGGTAAGTGCCGGAAAATTCCGCAAATACGGCGCAGATTCCTGAACAGGCCTTTCATCCCTTTTCTCCCCGTGGGACAAAGCTTACAATGGTAACGATGGACTTGACGGCCGACGGGGGTGATCCCTTTTGCATATCCGTCGAAGAATCGTCTGGATTTGGGCGGGAGGGCTGGGCCTGCTTCTGGCAATGCACTTCCTGCTGACCATCCTTTATCTGGCCCCCGACAATCTGCTGAAAAGGCGCTTTTCTGAACCCCTTCAGCGGTACATGGATCCCCTCTTCGCCCAAAACTGGCAACTGTTTGCCCCCGACCCGATTTCCCAGCACCGCTCCCTTGTGATCAAGGCCAAATACCGCGACCCGGCAACCGGTGAAATCCGGGAAACGCCGTGGATGGACATCACCCGGCCCCGGGTGCGGGAAATATGGGAAAACCGGCTGTTCAACGGCAGCCGGGCCCTCCGCTTCCAGACCTCCGCCATCGCCATGTACCGAAGCGAAGACCCGGACCGAAAGGCCCGGGGCCTCCGGATGCTGCGCCGTCTGGCCCTGCACTTTTTGAACGAGGAAACGAATCTCGCGAATGTGGATAAGGTCAAGGTGCGGATCGTCCTCAACCGGTTTCCCCGTTATCCGGAGCGGCAAAGGCCCGACCAAATGGGCACCCTCTACTTTGACGAGACCGATTGGATGACGGTGCGGGACGTTGGGGGGCGAAAGCCGTGATCCGGAAGCTGCATCGCCTCCTCACCACGGAACACCTGCTCACGGGTGTCAGCCTGGCCCGCATCGCTTACGGCCTGTTCCTTCTTTTTTATTTCATCAGCCATTATGCCGAACGGTATCTTCTGTGGGGACCCGGCGGCCTTTTGCCCCACGATGCCTTCCTGGAGATGGCAGAAGCCCGGGGCATCCTCACCCTGTTCCACCTGAGCGGGGAGCCCTGGTTTTTCGAGCTGGTGTACCACGCGGGAATCGTCGTCGCCTTTCTCTATCTGATCGGATACCGCACCCGCCTGACCGGCGTGCTCACCTTCATCCTGTTCTGGTCCTTTTATTTCCGGAACCCCCATCTCACCAACGGCGGCGACAACATCCTGCGCATCCAGCTGTTTTATCTTCTGTTCGCCCAAACGGGGGCGCGTTTTTCGCTGGACGCCCTGCGGAGGAGAAAAACGTCTTCTCCCGGAAGAAAGGGCGTCGCAAGAGAGATGTCGGCGGTCCTCCACAACGCCGCCGTCCTGGCAGCGGCCCTTCAGCTCGCCCTCCTGTATTTCACCGCGGGCATGTATAAAGTGATGGGAGCCTACTGGCAGGAAGGAACCGCCCTGTACTACGCCACGCGCGTCCAGGAATTCCACTGGCCGGGAATCAGCGAATGGCTCTGGGAATCGGAGTTCCTCCTGGTTTTATTGAGCTACGCCACGGTGATCTTCCAGGTCTCCTTCCCCTTCCTGCTTCTGAACCGGATCACCAAACTGATCGCCGTGGGATGTGCCGTCCTCTTTCACGGCGGAATCGCCCTGTTCATGGGGCTCATCGGATTTTCCTGGATCATGATCGGAAGCGAGCTGATCCTTTTGACCGACAAGGATTACCGCCTCATCGGCGCCGCCGCGCGGCGGGCGGGAGCAAAGGCCGCCGGACCGCTCCGCCTTCTGAGGGACCGCATCGCCTCCCTTCCCGCCGTTAAGGGCAGGCAGTTGATCGTCTTCTACGACGGCTGGTGCCCCCTGTGCCGGGCCAGCGTCGCCTCCTCCCGCAAGCTGGATTGGTTCTCCCTGATCCGCTTCGTCTCCTTCCGGGAGCCCGGCGTCATCGAACGGTACGGGCTGGACGCCGACAAGGTGGAGCGCCGCATGCACAGCACGGCGGACGGCCGGCGATTCGCCGAGGGAATCGACGCCGTGATCCAGATGGCAACCCGGCTACTTCCCCTCTGGCCGGCGGTGCCCCTTCTCCTTTTGGCCCGCTGGATCGGCATCGGTCAACGGGCCTACGACTTCATCGCCGGCCGGCGCACGATCCTCCCCACCGGCGGATGCGACGGACATTGCTCCCTGGAGGACGGAAAAAAGGGACCGGTCACCCTCGACAAGTGAAGTTTCGCGCGACCTTTCCGGGAGGAGATGAAGGAAGATCATCCGACAAACTTCATCAACAGCCGGTTCATCTTGTCCCGCTCCTCCCAGAAGGGGCCGTGGCCGCTGTACAAAAACGGGACCAGCCGTGAACGGTCGATTCTTCGACTCAGTTCCTCGGCCTGGGAAAAGGGAATCACCTTGTCGTGAATGCCGTGAACGATCAATGTGGGGACATGGATCCTGGGCAGATCGGCATCCAGCCTTTCATCCCTCAGGGTCCGGATGATCGCCGCCGTCGACCATCCCGCCGCCTGCAGGGCCAATCGGAAAAACCAGTCCGAAAAGGGCCTGCTGATGTACTGAAAGAAAAAGTCGTCGATCACTTCCCGCACCATCTTGGGCCGGTCGTTCAGCGACGCGGCGAGGAGCCGGTCGGCGGTCTCTTTCGTAAAGCCTGCGGGGGCCGCCGCGTCCATGAGGACGAGCTTGGATAATCCGCGCCCGCGATGCCGGGCCGCGTAACGGACAGCGATCGCTCCTCCCGTGGAATGGCCCACGAGCGTGAAGTCGTCCAACCCGAGCGCATCGACCACCGCCAGGACATCATCGGCCAACCGGTTGTAGTGGTATCCGTGCACGGGTTTATCCGAACGGCCGAACCCTCTCCAGTCAATCCCTATCAAGCGGTACCCCTTGGCGGGAAGCACATTGAACTGGTATTCAAACTGTTCGTGGCTGAAGGGCCAGCCGTGCAGAAAGACGAGGGTCTTTTTTCCCGCGGGGTTGAGGTCCTCCACGTACAGGCTCACTCCCGGTTCCACACAGACAAAATAGCCCATGCCGATCCCTCCGTTCCATTTGTCGTCTAAAATAAGATACTCACCCGGAAGGCACGGGTGAGTATCGCAAAGACGACAAATGTGTCCGGAGTTTTTTGCCTTACCCGAAATTGCGGCAAGTCGCCAATTGAGCCGAAGCCCCGGGCGCTGCAATGCGCCCGCTTCGCTCATTTTTCCGCTCCGGCCGCTTTCAGCCGCCGCAGGATCAAGCGGCGGGTGACGATCCCGTGGAGAGGCGAGAACAGAAACGCCAGGAGGAACAACAGGGCGGCGGCGACCGTCATCGCGCCGGCGATGGAGACATCGAGCCACACGGCCAAGACGTAGCCGAGTGCGGCGCTGAGGGTTCCGATCAGGACGCTGAGTCCCAGCATCCGTCCCAAACGGTCGGTCAGCAGATAGGCGGTCGCCCCCGGAACGATCAGCATGGCCACGACCAGGATCGCCCCGACGCTTTCGAAGGCGGAAACGGTGGTGATCGACACCAGGCCCATCAGCAGATAGTGGAACAAAGCGACCGGGATGCCGATGGCCGCGGCCATCTGGGGATCGAAGGCGCAAATCTTGAACTGCTTGTAAAACAGTCCGATCACGGTCAGGGCGAGGACAAAGGCGAAGCCGTTGACCCAGACCGCCTTGGGGCCGATGGCGGTTTCGCCCACCATCAGGACATCCCAGGGGACGTAGGCGATTTCCCCATAGAGGACGCAGTCGAGATCCAGATCCACCTGGCGCGAATAGAGGGAGATGAGCACCACGCCGACGGCGAACAGCGCGGTGAAGGAGATGCTGATGGCCGCGTCGTTCTGAACCCCGCGCCTGCGCAGCGTCTGGATCAAAAAGGTGCACAGCAGGCCGAAGGCGGCCGCCCCCAGCAACATCGGGAGCGATTCCCGGCTGCCGCTGAGCAAAAAGGCGACGGCGATCCCCGGCAAAACCGCATGGCTGATGGCGTCCCCCACCATCGCCATCCGCCGGAGAATCAGAAAGCATCCGAGAAATCCGCAGGCGGAGGCAACCAGCGCACCGGTCAGAATGATCCAGAAATGGTTCACCCCGTCCCGCCTCCTTTCATCCCCGGATCCAGCGGCTGCCATTTCGGCAGACGTCCGTGGGTCGCCAACAGATCCCACAGCTGGTTGAAGATCTCGGCGGGGATCGGTTCGGTGAGATAATCGACATCGGCGGCGGGAGACCCCAACCGGCTTTCATGCATGTGCCACATCTCCACCATGCGCCACCGCAGAACGATGTCGTAAGCGGCCTTCAGCCCCTTTTCCGTCAAGGAAACCTCCCCCTCGGAAGGAAACTCGACCAATCCATGCTTCGCGAGGGCGCGCAGGACGGACGCCAGGCGGCGGCGGGAGAGCCCTTGAGAGGTTGTTAGCTCGTGGATGGAGACCCGGTTTTCCCCCGTGCGCTCCCCCTCCTCATACAGCGCGCGCAACAGGTTTTCCCGGGCCGTGCGCGCGCGGTTTCCGGCCAGGTTCAGCGCCCTGGCCAGAAGTCCCCGCCTGGGCGCGAAAAGGAGGGAGAACAGGAAGACGGCCGTCGCGGCCAGAACGATCAGCGGACCGGTGGGAAGGTGGAGGGAAAAGGTGCTGATCACCGTTCCCAGCGCTCCCGACGCTCCCCCGAACAGGGCGGACAAAACCACCAGCCGGCCCATCCGGTCCGTCCAGTATCGGGCGGCGGCGGCCGGCGTGATGATCAGGGCCGCCATCAGGACGACGCCCGCCGCCTGCAGCCCGATCACGACGCCGACCACCAGCATCGACATCAGCAACAGATCGATCGCTCCCATCGGAAAACCCAGGCTCCGGCCGAAGGCGGCATCGAAGCAGAGCAGTTTCAGTTCCTTGAAGAACAAGGCGCTGATGAGCAGCAGCAGGGCGGAGACGCCTCCCATCACCGCCAGATCCTCATCCACGAGGGAGGCGGCCTGACCGAACAGAAACTTGTCGAGGCCGCTCTGGTTTCCCGCTCCGCTCTGCTGGATCAGGGTGAGGAGGACGATGCCCACGCCGAAAAAGACGGAGAGCACCAGGGCGAGGGCGGTGTCCTCCTTGAGGCGCGAATGGCGGATGATCCCGTTGATGGACAGGGAGGCCAAAATTCCCGTCGCGATCGCCCCGACCAGAAGAACCAGGGGGTGCTTCAAACCGGTCAACATAAAGGCGATGCAGATGCCGGGCAGGGCGGCGTGGGCCAGCACGTCGCCCATCAACCCGCGCTTGCGCAAAAAGGCGAAGGAGCCGATCACCCCGCTGCTCACTCCGAGCAGGGTGGTCCCGCCCAGAACCCAGAGGGCATTCGGGTCGGTGACAAAAGCGCGAAGGACCGCCATGCCGTCCACCGGCCTCACCCCGTGTAGACCGGGTCCGCCACCTGGGGCAGGGCGGTCAACCGGCCGCCGTACGTCTTTTGCAGATTGTCCGCGGTGAACACCCGGGAGGTGGGGCCGAAGGCGATCGGACGGATGTTCAACAGGAGCAGCCAGTCGAAATATTCCCGGACCGTCTGCAGGTCGTGATGGACGACCATCACCGTCTTCCCTTGCCCTTTCAGCTCGTTCAGCACCTTTATGATCGCCTTTTCCGTGGCGGCATCCACGCCGGCAAAAGGCTCATCCATCAGGTAGATCCTGGCGTCCTGCGCCAGGGCGCGGGCCAGAAAAACCCGCTGCTGCTGGCCGCCCGAGAGCTGGCTGATCTGGCGGTGGGCGTAGCCGGCCATGCCCACCTTCTCCAGACAGGCGAGGGCGAATTCCTTATCCGCTTTCCCGGGCCTCTTCAGCCATCCTAGCCGTCCGTACCGCCCCATCAGCACCACATCCAGCACATCGGTCGGAAAATCCCAATCGACGGATTCCCGCTGAGGGACGTAACCGACGATGGACCGCTGCTTTTCATACCGCTTTCCGTAAATGCGGACCTGTCCGGACGTAAGGGGCAAAAGTCCCAGAATCGACTTGATCAGCGTCGATTTCCCGGCGCCGTTCGGACCGACGATCCCGATCAGTTTCCCCTCCGGCGTTTCAAAGGAAACATCCCGGAGAACCGGCTTGCGGTGGTAGGCGACGGACAGATTCCGCACCGATATGGGAACCGTCCCTTTCTCCATGTTTCCCCTCCTCCTCGATTTCCTCATTTCAGCGCCGATACGATGGTGTCCACATTGTGCCGGATCATGCCGACATACGTTCCTTCCGGCGTCCCCGCTTCTCCCAGGGCATCGGAATACAGCTCCCCGCCGATGCTCACCCGGTGTCCCTTCGCCGCGGCCCCTTTGACCACCGCCTCGATGGAACGCTTCGGAACGCTCGACTCGATAAACACCGCCTTGATCTTTCGTTCCGTCAACAGATTCACCAGTTGCTGGACATCGCTCAGCCCGTATTCGGATGCGGTGTTGATGCCCTGCAGGCCGACCACCTGGATATCGTAAGCCCGGCCGAAATAGCCGAAGGCGTCATGGGCCGTGACCAACACCCTTCGCTTCTTGGGAATGGAAGCGATTTGCTTCCGGACATACCGGTCCAGATCCTCCAACTCCCCGATATACGCGGCGGCGCGGGCTTCGTAGTCCGCCTTCCGCCCGGGATCCGCCTGGATCAGATGATCCCGGACCGTTTCCACGGCGGTGATCCACAGTTGGACGTCAAACCAGACGTGCGGATCGGGTTGACCGTCCTCCGTCCGGATCAGCCGCTTCGGGTCGATCTTTTCCGCCACGGGGACGACCGGCTTGATCCGGCCCATCCGCTTCAGGATTTTGTCCATCTTTCCTTCCAGATGCAACCCGTTGTAGAAGATCAGCTCCGCCTGGTCCAGTTTGGCCATATCCCCTTGGGTGGCTTTGTAAAGGTGCGGATCGACGCCGGGGCCCATCAGACTGGTCACCCGGACGCGGTCTCCGCCCACCTCCCGGACGATGTCGGCCACCATCCCCGTCGTCGCGACAACCTGAATCACGCCGTCCTGCGACGGATCGGCCTGGGTTTTGCCGCAGGCGGAGACGGTCGCCATCGCCAGGATGAGAAAGAGGAAGGCAAAAGCCCGACGGATTTTCCCCGGATATTTCACGGCGAAATTCCTCCCTAAAGCCGACGACGATCGACCCGGAACCACCAGTTTTTCCTGTACATGCAAAAGTCATGCACAGGCGCTGGGGACCGGGGCACTAATTGGCCCTAGGTCAACATATTTGCTGTAGAGCATATAAGTTTCCATAGGGCAAATCTTCATTTCCATTTTATTAAAGGGGCAGCCGGGGTGTCAATGCGCCCGGGAAAAATATCCAAGCCGACGCGCCCCGGGCGTGGGGCGTCTCCGCGCCCGGGGCCGCTCTTCCGGAAAAAGAAGACGGCCGGGAGCGCGGGTCCTCGCCCCTCCGGCCGTCAAAGCTGCAAAGCCTCCGCTGATCCCTCTTTTGCGCCCGAAAAAGGCCCAAGCCTTCCGGCCCGGGCCGATCCCTGCCCTCAAAGGGTGTCGATGCCGATCTCCCGGACCCGTTTGCGGTCCCGGCAGATCTCCACGTGTTTGCGGATCAGGTCCATCAGTTCGTCCGCTTCCGGAACGGCCATCAACAGGGCGTCGGGCGAGCTGTGGTCCGAGGTGATCAAGCGGATGTTCCCCTTGGAAAACAGTCGAAAGATGAAGGGTTTCTCCAGAGTGATGTCCCGGACCCGGTACAATTCCAGGTCCTCCGTCCGCTTGGACAAGATCCCCTCGGTCACCCGCAGCCGTTCCGTGGTCAGCTTGTACTTCGTCGTCTTCAGCCTCAGGGCCGTGTACAGGGCGATGAAGATGGGAACGATCAACCAGAAGAACAACAGGCACAAGACATAGGTTCCCCATTTGGCCACATGGGAGGGAGATCCTTCCCAAATCGTTTCTTCCTGCATGCGGACTCTCCTCTCACCGGTTTTTTCCCGCTATTTTCACTCTATCTCTTCCCGGCGGAGTGTCAAGGGAAACGGCGGAGATCTCACTTCTCCGCCGGCTTTTCGGATGTCAGCTAAGCATTCGCTCCACTTCGCGCACATGGGAAGGCGTTCCGCTGATGATCAGACGGTCGCCCACCCTCAGCACCGTATCCCCCCGCGGCATGACCACTTCCCCGTCGCGATAGATGCGGATAATCAGAGTGTCGCCGATGAAGGGAAGATCCCGGATGCGCCGGCCGTCGAACTCGTGATTGTACAGGGGGATCTCCTGCAGATACCCCTCGCTCTCGGAGACGAGCCGAACCAGCGAAGGATGCTCGATCAGGGAGCGGAGGAGCGTCTTGTTGGCGAAGAAGCTGGAAATCAACCGGATGCGGGAATCCTCGGGCAGGCCTGCTTCCGTTTTGTTTTCCACCCGGGCGATGATCCGTTCCACTCCCTGCCGTTCCGCTTCCAGGGCCAGCCGGAGGTTTTTGCTGTCATCGGCGGTGAACAGAACCACGATGTCGCTGGAAAACACCCCGTGCGACTCCAGATGTTCCCGTTCCACGCCGGGCAATTGAACGATGGCAAAGGGGCGTTCGTTCATGACCTCCAGATTGGATTTGTCCGAACCGTAGAGCGTGACATCGTACCGATCCCTGACCAAATCCCGGGCAAGCGCCAGGGTGACCGCGTTGATGCCGACCAGGGAGACCTTCGTCCGCCGCTCCTCGCGATCGTCCGGCATCAACCGTTGGAACAGCACGGGGGAGACCAGGGTGGCGATCACCGCGGACAACACCAGCGCGGTGTTCATCGTCTGATCGAGAATCCCCATCTCCTGGCCCACCTTCGCCGCCGCGATGACCAAGCTCAGGGTGCAGCTGAGCAGCACTCCGGAGGCGATCGACTCCCTCCAGGAAAACCACCGGCGGAAAAGGGGAACGACCAGGGTCCTTGAAACATAGAAGGCCAAAAGCAAAAGCGGAAGCACGGTCAAGGCCTTCGTATCCCGCGCCAGAGCGATCAGATCCAATTCGGCCCCCACCTTCACAAAAAAGATGGGGATCAAAAAGCCGTACCCAAAGGCATTGAGCTGCCGCACAAAGGATTTGTCCGGGGACATGAGGGAAACGATCACACCGGCGAGAAAGGCGCCCAGGATGTTTTCCGCCCCGACCCCTTCCGACACCGCCACAAAAAACAGGATCAGCGCAAAAACGCCCCGCGTGCCGATGGAAATGGTCTCTCTTCCGATCTTTTCCGGAATTCGGGACGCCCGGAAGAGGCGGACCAGGCGGTAGACGACGAAAAAAACGACGAAGAGCAGCAACAGCCACAGGGTGTTGAAGACTCCCTCCTCCGTGCGGCGCAGGGAGACCAGAACCGCCAGCAACAGCATCGTGCAAAAATCGGCGATGACGGCGGTAAGCAACACGGATTGCCCGAGCGGATCATTGAGAAGCCCCTTGTCCTTCAGCACCGGCAAGGTGATGCTGACGGAAATGGTGGAAATGATCAACGTCATGAAAAAGATGTCCTTCACATACCCCAGGCCGTAGATGACCCACGACAGTCCCAGGGATAGGAGCAAAATTCCGAGGTAGCCGGCGATGCCGATCACAAGCGGATTTCCGCGCTTGCCGGAGTGCTTCCGACTCTTCAAAATCAGGTCGAAATCGATCTCCAGCCCGCTCAGAAACATCAGATAGATGATTCCCAACATGGACAAAAGCTGCAGCAGATGGTCCTCATGAATCAGTTGAAGGCCGCTTTTTCCCAGCACCGCTCCGACGATGATTTCCGCCACCACGACGGGGATCCAGTTCATCTTCAGGCGGTGCAGCGCGATCGGAACAAAAAAAGAGACGAGAACCACGATCATGAGGGATGTAACCGACTGATATTCTTCCATGATCTCCTCCCGAAACGGATTTGCCCGATATGCATGTTTTTTTAAATATCCTTTGCGGCCGCCAATAAATCATACTCTTTTTTCCGGCGGGCCGTGAAGCCCCCATTTTCCCTTCCACGTCCCGCGGCGAAAAAAAGGCGCAAAGGCGCATCAAAAGGGAAAAGCCCCTCCTCCCCGGGCAAAACGGGTTTATCGCCCATTGGCCTTGGAAGGTGAAAGGCCGGGGATAGGAAGTAAACGTTTAGGGAACGCCGAAACGGCGAAGGAAAAGCAATACCCTAGCGGATCCATAACCATTAAAGCTGGAAGCCCGACTCGTTCAAGAACAGCGGGTCGGCCCCCCGCTTCTCCGAACGGATGCGACTTTCTTATTAGAAACGACCATTGGAGGAAAGGGACGGATTTCAGCGGAACATGGGCTTCTGCTCCTTCATTGTGAACATTGCGGAAAAGGCCACGATACCCGGACGAGGGGGGTCCGAACCGATCCACCCCAGCGGTTCCTTTTGCCGGGCGGGAGAAGGAATCCGGCGGGGACGCATCGCGTGGCATTCGCCCCGCATAAATTGGACGGCAACTGCGCGCGGGCCTTCAGATGGTTTTTCATACTTTGGAATCCCCACTTCCGAAAAAACGCAGCCCAAGCAGCTTACAGCGAACACCCCGTCCTTAAGGACCCGCTGTATACACCTCGATTGCCAGCGGTGCAAGCGGCCCCCTTGCCGAGGAAAGAAATAGCGAGACATCCGATCCCCGGCAGGCAAATTCGTCCCCCTCCGATCACCGCCGTCCCTTTCCCTGCCCGGCTCCAAAAGTTTGAACCACGTCCTCATGTTTGTGCAAAATCCCACTTCCTGCCGGCAGAAAGAAGCCGCTTTTCCGGAGATGGAACAGCTCCTCCCCCGCATCTTTTCCAATGTTGCGTTCCCCGGAATTCTTTCCGTGCCGCACGATGAATGAAGTCCAGGATAAGATGCATCCCAATCTCCCCCGAATTCCGCTACACAGGTTGGGACTAATTGGGAGTGCCCTTGGAAGCGGTTGCATTTACAATGAAAGTAAAGGAGGCTTCTCCGCCATGCTGGAAAAGAAAAGCCTGCAACTGTTTCATCTGCTTTTGTCGATGAATCCGAAATCCTATCCGCTTTTCATCGAAAACATCCAAATGAGCAAGCGGCAATTTTTTTATCATTTGGACAAGATCAATTATTTTCTCCGGCAAAACCAGGTGCCGCCCATATCCATCACCCAGAAGGAAATCCGGGTTCCGGAAGAAGTTTTCGACCAATGGAAAACGGGACGGCTGAATATCCTGCCGAAAGATTTTCAATTCGATGAAGAGGAACGAAGTTATTTGCTGCTGATTTACACCTTCATCCGAGGGGAGCCGATTTCCAACACCCACTATCAGTTTTTGCTAAACGTCAGCAAAAACACGGCAACAGCAGCAGTCAGGCAGGCGAATCAGTTCAGCAAAAAGTTTCGGGTGGACATCCGTTACTCGAGGGAAAAAGGTTTCCATTTGGAAGGCCAAGAGGAAGACAAACGGAATTTGACGCTGAAATGCATCTCCATGTTTTCTTCTCACCCGAAAAAGCACGAAATTTTACGGCACCTCCTCCGCAAACACGGATACGAAGACCGGTTCCAACTGTACGAAGGCAAGTTGCGGGAAATCGGCGCCTCTTTCGGACTGACGTTTATTGAGGAAAGATTGTTCGATTTCCTGTATTTGCTGCAGATGATCCATATCCGGCAAAGGCAGAAAAAATGGGTACAAATTCACGCGGACACGATGGAATTTCTGAAAAAACAGAAAATGTACCAGGTGGCAAGGACGATCCAGGAAGTGCTGGGCGAAAGCACCGACCCCCAGGAACTGGCCTACCTGACGATGCTGCTTTTGGGCATCACGTTGGGAAATTTGTCCGCCGTGCCGTCAGGGATTTTAAAAACGATGACCGAAAAGATGATTCATGATTTTGAAAAGTTTGCCTGCATTCAAATTCAAGACAAAGAAAAGGCCGTCAACACCCTGTTCAGCCACTTCAAACCGGCTTATTACAGGATGCTCTACAAGATCCCCATCACCAATCCATTATTAAACGAAATCAAAAAGGAGCATGCGACCCTTTTTCACCTGGTCACTGAAGTGATGAAACCGATTCAGGAAATGCTCAATATCGACATTCCCGAGGACGAGATCGGATTTTTGACGCTCCATTTCGGGGCGCTGCTGGAACAAAACGCGAGGAACGAAAAACCGATTCAAGCCATCATCGTCTGCCCGAACGGCGTCAGTTCCAGCTTGATGGTGGAAACCTATTTGCGTTCCCTCTTCCCTTCCTTTCGTTGGATCACTTCCATCTCAAAGGAAGAATTTTCAAAAACAGACGAAGAGCTTTACGACATCGTATTTTCCACAGTGCCGTTTAAGACGGAAAAGCCCCTGTTTATCGTCAAACCGATCATGAGCGAAGCGGAAAAGAAGATGTTGCATCACCGGGTGATGGAACATCTGTTCAAACAGCCGGCACCCTTTCCCACGCCGGAAAGGTTGATAAAGATCATCGGCAAATACGCCGAAATCAAAGAACCGGAAAAATTAAAAGACGCCATAACCATGGAGTTATACGGGAAAACCGGAGGGACAACGATAAGGAGGATTCAACCGTTGTTAAACGAGCTGTTAACGGAAACGATGATCCAATTTGAAACGGCCGTACCGGACTGGAAAAACGCAATCGCGAAGGCGGCCGAACCATTGCTGAAAAACGGGTACATCGAACCATCCTACATCGAAGCGATGATCACCAACGTGGAAAAAATGGGTCCTTACTTCATCATCCATCCGGGAATCGCCATTCCCCACGCACGGCCGGAAAACGGCGTCAACAAATTGGGCATGAGCTTTCTGAAATTAAAAGAACCGGCATATCTGCTGAATGAAGAAAAAAACGCGGCCTCCGTTTTCATTTGCCTGGCGGCCGTCGATAATAACACCCATTTAAAAGCCCTGTCCCAGCTGACCCGGTTGCTCGGAAACAAGGAAAGCTTAGACCGCCTTCTAAATGTGGAAAATCCCGCGGAACTCATAGCCCTAATCGAGGAGTATTCCGCTGAAAGACAGGACGGATCGAAAAATCATTGATCGAGGAGGTGAGGGAAAAGGCAAGGGATGCGCCAACCAGCCGCTTTCATTCATATGGATGGACTTCAAGGAATCTTTGCGGAGGTGTTGTGGTGATGAAAATTTTGGCCGTCTGCGGATCCGGGCTCGGGAGCAGCTTCATGCTGGAAATGAATATCCGGCAGTCCCTTCAGGAACTCGGGGTTAACGGCGTCGAAGTGGATCACAGTGATTTAAGTTCGGCTACCAGCGACCTGGCGGACCTGTTCGTCATGGGCAAAGACATCGCCGAAGGGGGCGGCCATCTGGGAGAGACCATCGTATTGGACAGCATCATCGATCAGGATGAATTGAAGGCAAAGCTGAAAGAAAAACTCGAACAATTGGGATTACTCTAGGAGGGATGCTTGATGCGCCAATTGGTACTGGATATTTTAAGCCAACCGGCGGTTTTGGTTGCCGCGATCGCGCTGATCGGCTTGCTTATTCAGAAAAAGTCATCGGCTGAAATCATTAAAGGAACGACGAAAACCTTTTTGGGATTCATCGTTCTCTCCGCGGGAGCCAACGTGCTCGTCGGCTCCCTGGACCCCTTCGGGAAAATGTTTCAAGAAGCCTTCCATGTGAACGGGGTTGTTCCGAATAATGAGGCCATCGTCGCCATGGCGCTGACAAAATACGGTTCCACGACCGCGCTCATTATGTTCTTTGGAATGATCGCAAATATTCTCGTCGCCCGTTTCACGAATTTTAAATATATTTTCCTTACCGGTCACCATACGCTGTACATGGCTTGCATGATCGCCGTCATTTTGGTGGTGGCGGGAATGGAAGGATTCCAGCTGGTATTGATCGGTTCTTTGGCTCTGGGATTGATCATGGGCGTCTTTCCCGCATTGGCCCAGCCGTACATGCGAAAAATCACCGGCAACGACCAAGTTGGTTTCGGTCATTTCAGCACCCTGGGCTATGTTTTGTCGGGGGCGATTGGAAGCGTTGTCGGCAAGAATTCCCCTTCCACCGAAAAAATCAACTTTCCGAAAGGGTTGGGATTTTTGCGCGACAGCTCGATCAGCATCGCATTGACCATGTCGATCCTCTATATTATCGTCGCCATCATCGCGGGACCGGACTACATCGAAAAAAATCTCAGCAACGGAACCCATTTCATCGTCTTTTCCATCGTACAGGCGGTCACCTTCGCGGCGGGGGTCTTTATCATCTTGACCGGTGTCCGTTTGATTTTGGCGGAGATCGTGCCGGCCTTCAAGGGAATCTCCAATAAGCTCGTTCCCAACGCCAAACCCGCCCTTGATTGTCCGATTGTTTTCCCCTATGCGCCTAACGCCGTTTTAATCGGGTTCTTCTGCAGCTTCCTGGGCGGCATCGTCGGCATGTTCATCCTCGGCGCGGTCGGCGCGGTGATTATCCTTCCCGGAGTCGTTCCCCATTTCTTTACGGGGGCAACTGCAGGCGTTTTCGGCAACGCCACCGGAGGGATCCGCGGGGCGATGATCGGTTCGTTTTTCAACGGTCTCCTGATCACCTTCCTGCCGGTGTTCCTGATGCCGGTCTTGGGAGATCTGGGATTCGCCAACACCACCTTCTCCGATTCGGATTTTGCCGCATCCGGCATCCTTTTGGGATACATTACGAAACATCTCGGTTCCGCCGGACTGACGGTGTTCGTCCTCGCAGCCGTGATCATTCCGGTTGCCGTGTATTTCCTGCGCGGGAAGAAAAGGGTGCCCGAGAATCTTTGACCCGGGCATCCGTGCAGGCTTCCTCGAACATTCCCCGTTAACATCCCCATACCGGGTTTGCGGCTTCAGGAAATCACAAGGGGGCACGACGATGGACGCATTGGAATTGTTTAGGGACCAAATCCGGCTATGGACATTGAAGCAGCTTTATCATCTCGGATTCGGCCATTACGGCGGGAGCCTCTCCATCGTGGAGGCTCTTGCCGTCCTTTACGGAAAGATCATGAAGATCACGCCGGACAACTTTCATGATGAAAAGCGGGACCGCTTCATTTTATCGAAGGGACACGGCGGGCCGGCGCTTTACGCGGCGCTCGCCCTCAAAGGCTTTATCCCCTTCGGCATGCTTTTTACCCTGAATCAGAACGGCACCAAACTCCCTTCCCATCCGGACCGGAATTTGACGCCGGGCGTCGAGATGACAACGGGCTCCCTCGGTCAAGGGATTTCCGTTGCCGTCGGGGTCGCTTTATCCCACAAACTTTCCGACATCCCCGCCTACACCTATACGATCGTGGGAGACGGGGAACTCAACGAAGGCCAGTGCTGGGAGGCGATCCAATTTGCCGCCCATCATCAATTGCATCGGCTAGTGGTATTGGTCGATGACAACAAAAAGCAATTGGACGGCTGGACAAAAGATATCGTCAATCCCCGCGATTTCGTAGAGAAATTCAGATCATTCGGCTTCTGGTCGCGCCGGGTAGACGGAAGCAGTTTGGCGGAAATTGAAGAGGCAATCGAGGAAGGAAAAAAACAGACTGAAATGCCGGTCGCCATCATCCTCGATACGAAGAAAGGACAAGGGGTGCCGTATTTGGAAGCGAAAGAAGACAATCACCATATCCGGCCGACCGAAGAGGACAAAAGGGCGATCGAAGCGGCTATCCAAGAACTGGAACGGAAATGTGCAGGAGGGGTTGCCCAATGAACGCCATATCTTCCCGACGATTAAATCCCGAAGAAAAGGAAATGAGACAAGTCTATGCGGAGACGGTCTTGGAACTTGCGCAAAAAGACGCCCGCGTCATCGCCCTGGAAGCCGATCTGATGAGCTCCATTTCCACCAACAAAATCCAGCCGTTCATTCCAAAACAAATCATCAATTGCGGCATCATGGAAGCCCATATGATGGGCGTCGCCGCCGGAATAGCCCTGACCGGAAAGATCCCCTTCGTGCATACTTTCGCCCAGTTCGCCACGCGCAGGGCGTTCGACCAGCTTTTCGTTTCCTTGGCCTATGCCAAATTGAATGTCAAGATCCTCGGTTCCGACGCCGGAGTTACCGCGGAACACAACGGCGGAACCCATATGGCTTTCGAGGACCTCGGGCTTGTCCGGCTCATTCCCCACGCCACCGTCTATGAGGCCAGCGACAGCACCATGCTGAAGGAACTGCTCGTTCAAAGTTACGGGGAATACGGCGTCCATTATATCCGAACGATCCGCAAAAAGGCCTTGCAGATTTACGACAAAGGAGAAAAATTCCCGAAGGGAAAAGGAAAGCTGCTGAGGGACGGAAAGGATGCAGCGATCATCGCTTCCGGGATCATGGTCGCCGAATCGCTGCTTGCCGCCGATCTGCTGGCGAACCGAGGGATTGACGTGATGGTCATCGACATGTATTCGATCAAACCGATCGACCGGGAGCTTTTGGTTCACGCCGCCAAGAGGACCGGACTGGTGATCACGGCGGAAAATCACAATGTCATCGGCGGGTTGGGCAGTGCGGCGGCGGAAATCCTGGCCGAGACCTTCCCGATCCCGGTTTACCGGATCGGCGTGAGGGAACAATTCGGCCAAGTGGGCAAAACGGATTATTTGAAAGAATATTACGGCCTGACCGCAAGACACATCGCGGAAACGGTACGCGAACAAATGAACAGGAAAAAAGAATAGGCCTTCAAAACCGCTGACCGGGTGAAACCTTGTTTTCCGCGGAGGAAAAGGGGAAGTGCCCGGTCAATCATTTCCTCCGATGACTTCAATACAAAGTTGTTTTCAAAATCTCTGGGAAAAATAAATCTGCGTTGTAGTAATGAATCGAAACCGCTCCACTTTGGCAAGCCATTTTCCTTCAAACCACGGGTTTTGATTCTGAAGCGATTTTGATGATTCGGATGACGCCGCACAGTAAATAGAACCGAAACTTCCCTTTGTTACCCCCAAATTCTTCTCAAGGGTTGCATTTTTCATTCAGAAATACAACTTGAAACAGAATGCTACGGAAAATACTTGTTTTGACAACATATCCGATTCATTCGGCGATATGCCTGACGAATTTTTCCGAAGCGGCCAATGAAACCTGCCAACGGACGCTTCCCTTCCCGTCAAGGACGGAGGGCGGTCATCGCAGGCGGATTTTCATGCTCGCTTCCAACCGGTCGCATCCAGAAGAAAAAACCCCGCCTCCCCGGAGAAGCCGGGAAGGCGGGGGTTGGACGCGAGAGGCCGATGCCGACCTGCGATCAAAACACCTCCGACACCAGCTTGGCTTGGGTGAAGAGGAGCAGGTAATCGTAGCCGCCGGCCTTGGAGTCGGTGCCCGACATGTTGAAGCCGCCGAAGGGATGGACTCCCACCAAGGCGCCGGTGCACTTGCGGTTGAAGTACAGGTTCCCCACGTGGAACTCGGTGCGCGCCTTTTCCAGGTTGGCGCGGTTCCGGCTGATCACCGATCCGGTGAGGCCGTATTCCGTGTTGTTGGCGATGCGGAGAGCGTCGTCGAAATCCTTGGCCTTGATGAACGCCAGCACCGGACCGAAAATCTCCTCCTGGGCGATCCGGGCGTCGGGGGAAACATCGGCGAAAATGGTGGGCTGGATGAAATAACCGTTGCCTTCCGCCTTGCCCCCTCCGGTCATCAGACGGCCTTCCTTCTTGCCGATCTCGATGTATTCAAGAATCTTCCGGTAGGCGTTCTCATCGATCACCGGACCCATGTCGACGCCGAAGGATTTGGCCTCGGCCACCTTCAGCTGCTTCGTCTTCTCGACGACCTTGTTCAACACTTCATCATACACGTCCTCCAGAACGATCGCCCGGGAACAGGCGGAACATTTCTGCCCGGAGAAACCGAAGGCCGACGTGACGATGGTCTGGGCGGCCAGATCCAGATCCGCATCCTTGTCGACGATGATCGAATCCTTTCCGCCCATCTCGGCGATGACCCGCTTGATCCATTTCTGGCCGGGAGCGGTTTGGGCCGCCAGTTCATTGATCCGGAGTCCCACGTCCCGGGATCCCGTGAAGGCGACGAACCGGGTCAAGGGATGCTTCACCAGGTACTCGCCCACTTCCCCGCCGGGGCCGGGCACGTAATTGACGACGCCGTCCGGCAGACCGGCATCCTGCAGAATTTCCATGAACTTGGCGGCGATCACCGCCGTGTTGCTGGCCGGTTTGAGAACGACCGTGTTCCCCGCCACCAGCGAAGCCGTCGTCATCCCCACCATGATCGCCAGCGGGAAGTTCCACGGGGGAATCACCACCCCCACGCCCAGGGGGATGTAGTACAGCTCGTTGTCCTCTCCGGGAATGCGGGTGAGGGGCTGCCGCTCGCTCAGCCGGATCATTTCACGGCCGTAAAATTCCATGAAATCGATGGCCTCCGCCGTATCCGCATCGGCTTCCGGCCAGTTTTTCCCCGCTTCATGCACCATCCACGCGGAAAACTCGTGCTTACGCCGGCGCAGGATGGCGGCCGCCCGGAACAAAATCCGCGCGCGGGCTTCCGGTGAAACCGCTTTCCACTCTTCAAACTTTTTTGCCGCCGCCTGCATCGCCTTTTCCGCCAACTCCTGGTTGGCCTTGGAAACATAGCCGATCGTCTCGTCCACATTGGACGGGTTGATGGAGCGGATCTTCTCTTCCGTCCGAATCCGTTCGCCGCCGATGATCAGGTCGTACTCCCTGCCCAGCTGGGCCCGAACGGTTTCCAGGGCCTCTTCAAAAGCCCGACGGTTCTCTTCCTTGGAGAAATCCGTGAACGGCTCGTTCCGAAAATCAACGACCATTTTACCCCTCCTCTGATATGGCTCGGCAAATCCGCAGATCGGCCGTTTTCCGCCGAACGGAAAACGGCCTCCTGCCTGCGCCCGAAGGTACTCCCTGCGGCCAGATCTCCACCGGAGAAGTTCCATCGGGCCCCAGTCCTCCCTTATTTTAACCCAAGGTTTTTTTCTTCTTCAAATGAAGAATCCCCGACCCGTCCATACTATTTTTGAAAACGTTTCCTTGTCACCCCCGCCAGGGACTCGTATAATGGTTACGGTCCAAGACGCCGGTTCAACCAACGAAAGAAGGTGGAAACGTGTCGCTGTCCCGAAGAGCTGTTCTCACCCTTGCCGGCAACCGGCTGGTGTCCCGGTTCGTCACCCGATACGGGATGCGCCTGGGGGCCTCCCGTTTCGTGGCGGGAGAAACGCTGGAACAGGCCATCGAGAAGGTGAAATCCCTCAACCGGGACGGGCTTTTGGTCACCCTGGACCACCTGGGCGAGAGCGTAACCACCCGGGAGGAAGCGCTGGAGGCCACCCAGTCCGCCCTCGACATCTTCGACGCCATCGCGGAAAGCGGAGTCAACTCCAACGTCTCCGTAAAACTTACCCAGCTGGGACTCGACATCGATTACGGGTTCTGTCTGGAAAACATGGAACGGATCGCCCTGAAGGCCAAGGAAAGCGGAAACTTCGTGCGGATCGACATGGAAGACTCCCCGAGGGTGAAGGCCACCATCGACATCTTCAAAACCCTCCTGAAAAAGGTGGGCAAAGAACACATCGGCCTGGTGATCCAGTCTTATCTGTACCGGTCCGAGTCGGACGTGAAGGATCTCGGGGAATTGGGGGCCAACCTGCGGATCGTCAAGGGGGCATACAAGGAGCCGAAGGAGGTGGCCTTCCCGGACAAGCGGGACGTGGACGAAAATTACAAACGGCTGGTGGCGATGCACCTGAAAAACGGCTGTTACACCGCCGTGGCCACCCATGACGAAAAAATCATCGAATGGACCAAATCCTTTGTGAAGGAAAACGGAATTCCGAAGGATTTGTACGAATTTCAAATGCTCTACGGGGTGCGGGGCGGGCTGCAGCGGCAACTGGCCGGGGAAGGCTACAAGGTTCGCGTCTACACCCCCTACGGGAAAGACTGGTATCCTTACTTCACCCGGCGAATCGCCGAACGGCCCGCCAACGCCTTGTTCATCCTCAAAAATCTCGTCAAGGATTGAGAAGCGGAAGGGGGAAGTCCCCTCGCGGGGACCCGGAAGGCCTCTTCCCTTTTCTTTCGGTCGGACAATTGCGCCGGGCCTTCCGCCTTCGGAGAGGTTTTGCTTGCCGAAAAAAAGGTTGCCAAGGGGATTGGCAACCTTTTTTCCTTTACTCCTCCTCCGGTTTGTAAATAAAGTAATCAAAATCGGCGGGCAGGTTTTGCCCGGAATTGTCCTGACATTGCATTCCGACAAAAGCTCCGGTGAAAAATCCGCCGCCCCTCACGTAATCGTCCGACAGCTTGTAGGAATAAAAGTCGATCGGGATCTCCGTCCAATGCTCGCCGTCGAAGGAATAGAAATAGCGATAGGTGTTCGTCCGGACTTTGACCCGGAGATACACGTATTCAACTTCGTCCGGGATCTCGATTTCTTTTCCTTTCAGCGGCTGATCAAACACAAAGTTGTCGCAGGTGGTGATGGCGAGGATCCTTCCCTTTTCCTCGTCCCACGTGATCTGCAGGGCCGTCCAGTTTTCGGTGTTGTAGTAGTTCACCAAACCGGCCGCCTGCTGGAACGTGTTCGGCCTGAAGGCCACCTTCGTTTCCGCGGTGAAGCGGAAATGCTGCCAGCGCCTGGCAACCAGCGCCTGCTTGAATTTCGACGTCAACGATTCTTTTCCGTACAGCCGCAGATGTCCGGGGCGGTCCGTCAGGGACAACGTATCTTCCCCGAGCGGAATGCGCAAGGTTTGAAAATGCAGGTTCAACCGGTCGCTGTCAAAATCGTCTTTTTCCGGATAATCCCTCTCCCATTTCACTTCCTCGATGTCGGGTCCCTCGATCGTCAAAGAGGGCTGGTTTCCGCCGACGACATACGGCCAGCCGTCTCTCCATTCCAAACGCTGGATCGCCGTCTCCCGTCCCAGCGGACAATAGCCCCGCGGGCTGAGAAGCGGTTGGTTTTCCTTTGGAAGCGGCCGTCCCGTCAGGTGAACCAGAAACCATTCATTGGTATGCGTCTGCACGATCGACGCGTGTCCCGCCTTTTGCAGGGGATTTCTCGGATAAGGATAGGACGTGATCAACGGGTTGTCCGGATGCACTTCATAGGGTCCCCACAGATTCTTCGATCGGGCAATCGTCGCCTGATGCTCGTACCTCGTCCCCCCTTCCGCCGTCAACAAATAGTAATACTCGCCGATTTTGTAAAGGTGCGGCCCTTCCACCAATTTGACGTCGGTTCCCTTGAAGATGACTTTTGGCTCTCCGACCAGCTTTTTCTTCTCGTGATCGTACTCCTGCATCACGATTCCGTAAAAGTTGTGATTCCCGACGCGCGGATCCCAGAGCATGTTGAGCAAATATTTTTTGCCGTCCTCATCGTGGAACAAAGACGGATCAAATCCGGAACTGTTCAGATAAATCGGGTCCGACCATTCCCCGTCAATCCGGTCACACGTCACCAAGTAATTGTGACAATCCTTCCACTGGCCGTCGGTCACCTTCACATCCGTGTATATCAACCAAAACAGCCCGTCATGGTACGACAGTTGCGGCGCCCAGACCCCGCCCGAATCCGGATTTCCGATCATGTTCAACTGGCTCAGCCGATTAAGGGGCCTGGCAACCAGGCGCCAGTTCTTCAAATCCTTCGAGTGGTAAATTCCCACTCCGGGGAACCATTCAAAGGTGGAAACCGCAATGTAATAATCCTCCCCGGCGCGGCAAATGCTCGGATCCGGATGGAAACCCGTCAAAATCGGATTTCGGATCGTTGCCATCATATCCACCCCGCATCGATTGTTTTCTTAACTTGCCATAATGCTTTCGTCGCGGCTTTCGCCGACGTTTCCCTTCAAGATTTCCTCTTTCACGCGCGGAAGGAACCTTTCATAATTGAGCCCGACCTTGGTGATCAGCATGAGCACGACCATGGCGAGGGGGAAGTAGATTTGCATCGATTTAATGGCGGTGATGGCGCTGTCCGGTTGGACCGAAGCCCCGGCGATATATCCCCCCAGCGAGAGGGACCAGGCAACCAGCGCAGCGGTGATTCCCTGACCGATTTTCATTCCCGCGCTCGTCAGACTGAACACCGAACCTTGCACGGGAACTCCCGTCTTCCAGTACACCAAGTCGCCCACATCGGCCACAATCGCAGTGAGTGCCGCCTGCAGCGGAACCAGCCCGATCGAGTTGATGACCAGGCCGATGATCATCGCCGGCAAACTTTCGGAGAAAGCCGTCATGATCACATAAGCAACAATGGATATCCCAAGCCCCCAATAGACACATCTTCGCACCCCGAATTTTCCCGCCAGTTTGGGAGCGATCAAAAGCCCCAGAATCATCGGAACCAGCGCCGCAAGGCTCATCGGTGCCATGAGGTTTGCATCATCGAAGATATATGTGGCGTAATAAACCCGGATTCCGTTTTCCGTTTGCCTCAGATACCACAACAGATACAGAACAAGCGCCAGAATGAAGTACTTATTCGTGAACAGGGCTTTGAAAGCGGTGAGAAACGACACCTTCCGCTCCTGATTTCGGGCCTTTGCGACGTTTCGTTCCTTTGCGAACCAGCCGGTGATCATGAGCGGCACGGCGCATAACAACGCGTAGAGGAACGAGGTCCATGTCCAGCCCTTCTGTCCGCCTCCAAACATCGAAACGAGATACGTCGTAAAGGTCGTGATCGACAGCACGGCGGCGTTTGCAAAAATGAAGCGGATGCTGCCCAGAGAGACGCGGTCTTCCTCATCGTTGGTCATAAAGGACGTCAGCGAGGAATATGCGATGTTGTTGGCGGTGTAAAAGACGGCGGACAGCAGCAAATAAACAATGAACACGTATGCCACCTGTCCCCCGTCCCCCAGAAAACCCGGAACATTGAACAGCATAAACGTCAATATTCCCAAAATTGGCGCCGTCCAGAAAATCCAGGGTTTTGCCTTGCCCATTTTGGTGTTCGTATTGTCGATGACTGTGCCCATGAACAAATCGGTGAACCCGTCCGCAACGCGCGCCAGCAAAAGGATCGTTCCGATGATCCCGGCGCTCATGCCGACCGTGTCCGTCAAATAGATGGTGATGAACGACGCGATGAACGTCCAACTGAAGTTCGCCCCAAAATCGCCCAAACCGAATGTTAGCTTCTCGATCATTGGCAGCTTGTGCGTTTTCATCAGCGGCACCTCATCCGTTTCATGTACTTTGTTTGGTCCATAAACGTATGAACCGCTGCAGTGTATGCGATTTCAATTCGGCGCACCGACTCCCGCAACGCTCAAAGAACGAAAACTGCCCAAAAATCGCCTTGAACCAATCGTCCGATTCATTCGGGGCCTTGGCTTCCACGGGCGGCACTCCGGCGACCTTGCTTTTCATCCTCCCTTACTTTGTTTTGTTTCTAAACTAATATTAACTCCTTGTGTAAGCGGTGTCAATCGAACTTCCCTTCTCCGGATAAAAGTCCACGCATTGTTCATTTTTGAAGGCCTGCGCAGCGGGATTGTATATCAATCCCATGTAACCGTAGAAGGCGGTCCTTTCCCCACAGCCATCGAACCGCGGATCACCAGGAAACCGGAAAAGCCGATCACCAAAATGGGGGCGAGGTCGGTGATCGTGTTGATCACGGCGAAGGTGACGCCGTTCCAGCGGGTAGGCTGCAGCGCCTTGTCCAAAAAATGGGGGTTGTAATGGTCTCACACCGGGACTTCCCGTCCGAAGCGAAGGAGCCCCCCGGGAAAAGGATGCCTTTTTGACAAACCGGCGGAATTCCCGGTGTTGCGCGCCTTTATTCCCCCTTCCGCCCCGCACGCGCCGGGTTCCGTCAAGTCAAAGATGGCGTCCGCCCCGGGACAACACGCCAAAATCCCCTGCTTCCCGGGCAGGGGGCGCCGATTTTTTTGAATGAAAACCAAGGCGTCGGAAACGGAAGCCCATCGATATTGCCGGTTCCATCAAAGATGCGGCGGAAAAGGATTACCGGAAGCGGCGGAAAAATTTCCGCACGTCCTCCACGAACAAATCGGGCACTTCCAACGCCGCAAAATGGCCGCCCCGGTCAAATTCCGTCCAATGGACGACGGTGTATTGGAGCTCGGCAAAGCGGCGAACGGGAAGCTGGATATCGTGCGGGAATACCGCGACGCCCACAGGTGCCGCGCCGGGCCTGAACCGTCCTTTGGAGCGGGCATTTTCATAATACAGAAGGGCCGATGAACCGGCGGTGCCCGTGAGCCAGTAGAGCATCACGTTGGTGAGCAAAATCTCCTCTGCGATTGGACAAGACGGATCCGTCCATTCGATGAATTTCTCCGCGATCCAAGCCAGTTGGCCGACGGGCGAGTCGGTCAGGGCATAGGAAATCGTCTGGGGACGGGTGGACTGCAGCCTCATGTAGCCGGGGGGAGTCTCTCTCAGCCGTTGGGTGTTGGCGATCCTCGCCTTCTCTTCCTCCGTCAGATCACTGATGTCGGCGGATGGAGGGGGAGGCGTCGGCAGATAGTTGAGATGCACCCCGCAAACATGTTCCGGGTCTATGGCTGCCAAGGCCCTGGAAATGGCGGAACCCCAATCCCCGCCCTGGGCTCCGTACCGGTCATAACCCAGCCGCCTCATCAGTTCAGCCCAGGCGTGCGCGATTCGGCCGACATTCCACCCCTTCTCCTTCACGGGACCGGAAAAGCCGAAGCCCGGAATCGACGGGATGACCAAGTGGAAGGCATCCGCCGGGTCACCGCCGTGGGATTTCGGATCGGCAAGCGGACCAATAATGTGAAGAAACTCCACAACGGAGCCGGGCCAACCGTGGGTGATCACCAGCGGAAGCGCCTTCTTCTCAGGAGAACGGACGTGCAGGAAATGGATCTTTGCTCCATCGATCGCCGTGGTGAATTGGGGGAAGGAGTTCAACAATGCCTCGTATTTTCGCCAGTCGTAGCAGGTGCGCCAGTACTCCACCAGCTGTTTTAAACGATCGGGTGGAACCCCGTAGTTTCTCCCGGCGCCGGGCAGTTCAGCGGGCCAACGGGTGCGGGCCAGACGGTTTTGCAGATCGTCCAGCTCGGATTGGGGGATGGCGATGCGAAAGGGCCGAAGCGAAAAATCCGATCGGTACGGTCCCGGAAAATGACTCATTTCAAACATCACCCTTTTCGAGTAAAGTGGGATGGGATTGCACTTTGGCGCGCGGATGAACGTTCCGGATGACGATACGAATTTCCCCGGCTTCTGAATGCAAACACCCTCTCGTGGATAAGATCGAGCGCTGCCGACTGCGGTTTCTCTTTGACGCACTTACACTCGAACGTTTGTAGTAAGCCCTCACTTGCTGCCACTTTATTCCTCTTTCCCTCCGTTGTCAAGTGGAAGCTGCGGCGCCATTTCCTTTCCCATTCCACAAAGGTTCGCCCCCTAGGGACCCGTTTGCATCCAAAAGAAAACACACCCCCGCTTGTGAAGTGCACCCCTTAAAGTAGACACAGGAAAACACCCCTGTGAAAATTACTTTAAGGGGTGATTTTCGTGGCAAGAAAAGGACAGAAATTCAAGACATATAGCTTTGAACTGAAAAAGAAGGCAGTGGAAATGAGGCTTCAGGGCATTCCCAAGGCAAAGATTGCTGAAGAGCTGGGGATTCAAGATGTGGGGCGATTAAAGATCTGGATGCGGAAATACCGGGAACAGGGCGATTTTGGGCTAATGGAGCACAGAGGGAGGCGGAAAGAGTACAAGGACCTGGAACGGGAAGTCAAAAGGCTGCGACTGGAGAAT
>NZ_FOOK01000033.1 GCF_900113175.1 Planifilum fulgidum
GGGCGGCCGCCTCCATAACGGGGGTGAAGCGATTTCATCCCTTCCTTATTAAACCGGTGAATCAACCGTCGAACGTGATCCTCGGATAGGTGATACAGTCGGGCGATGTTCGGGACGGTCATCTTTTGGGCGGATGCCAGAATAACCATTGCCCGCCGGACTTTCACCGGATGGGATCCTTTTCGAATGATATGTCTTAATTGATTGCCTTCCTTGGTGGTCAAGTCACGAACGAAAATCATTTCGATCACCTATGAATCCATTCGACCATGAGGTAACATTTTCCTTCGGAATTTCCCGATCTAAGTTAGTCGACGGGGCACTAGTCATCTTGGAGAGGAGCCGGACGGTGCAACCTCCGACGGACAACAGCTATCGGATCCACTGTTTCCGCAGGGCGATCGCCACCGCCTCGGCCCGGTTTTTGGCTTCCAACTTCTTTAAAATGGTGTGGGCGTGCTCCGCCGCGGTGTGTTCGCTGATGTGCAGTTGGGCGGCGATGGATTTGGTGCTGTGGCCGGCCGCGATCAGCTGAAGGATCTCCCGTTCCCGATTGCTCAGGACGGAGGGGTTGTGGAATCGGGGAGGCCGGGACGGGTTCAGCTGGGCTTCCAGGGCTTTGGAAGTCCTTTGGATGAGCGCGTGGATCATTTCCATTTTCCGGTGTTCCGGCCGAAAGTGTTTCCCGTTTTGGTCCAGAAGCAGGAAGCCGAGGGGGAAGGGGTCCTTCCCGTACAAGGGGGCCACCACCAGGGAGGTGACCCGGAAGTTTTCGATGTGGTGAGCGGGAAGGTAATTCTTCACATCCTGCAGATAGATGGGCTTTTTCTCCCGCAGCACGTATTTCAACCCGGGTATGTTGTAGTCCAGCTCCCGAATCCGGCGGATGGCGTCCAAATCGATGTTGTGGGAATAGATTCCGTCCAGGGAGCGGGTGATGGGCGTGTACCAGAAGAGCGCGGCCCGGGCAAAGCCGGCGATGCGGCAGATTTCCCGGACGGAATAGGAGAGGATGTCCTCCAGTCCGTTCAGGGTGAGGAGCACCTCGTCATAACGGAGGATGGCTTCGTACAGCTCCATCTGATCTTCCTCGAAGGCGGCATCGGAATCCGAAAGATCCGTCCCGTTCGCATCGTCCCGGTCTCGGGGAAAGGCGGCTTCGCCCAGGAAGGAAGAAAATGCCATATTCAATAAAGAGGAATGAATCCAGCGAAAGCCGACATGGATGTCCAGGGCGGAATTTTGCAGGATCAGTTCCACGGCGATCTCTTCCAGCATGCTGATGATGAGGACCATGTGGCTGGGACGAAGAATGTCGGAACGGGAAAGAAACAGTTTCCGCATCTGACGGGCTCCCGCCGCGGGATCGGAAAGCAGGCGGTCCAGCCGCTCCAGCAGGAATTGGAACACCTCATTGACCGCGTCCTTCTCCTCTTCGGAGAGGGGAAGGGTGGAAAGCTTGAGACGCCAGCGGGTTTGGCTCTCCGGGTAGCCCTGGGCCAGGGTATCCAGAATTTGTTGCACCTCTTTTTGGGTCAAAAAGGGTGTAGGCAAAAAAGTTCTCATGGCGCACCCTTCTTTATACGGCGTAAGAATTATTTGTTGATAATTACAAATTATTTGGTTCTATTTCGTTTGTCAAGCGGACACCCCACATTTATGGGGGTGACAATCCCCTCATCCATGGGATGTAGATCAATTTGAATCAGTGCTATCTTTCAAAATAGGAGGAATCATTTTTCGTCGACGGGAAGTTTCTTCGGGAGAAAGGAGGAAGCGCTTCCTCCTCCGGAAGGAGAGGGGAGCCTGCGCGCATTGGTTATGAAAGCGGTCACTTTTCACGGAGTAGGAGACGTTCGAGTGGAAACGATGCCCGACCCGGAAATCCTGGAACCGACGGATGCGATCATCCGGGTGCATACGGCGGCGATTTGCGGCTCCGATCTGCACCTCTACCACGGCACCATTCCCGGGCTTCTGCCCGGAACGATCATCGGCCACGAATATGTGGGCGTGGTGGAGGAAACGGGTTCCCAGGTCCGCCGTTTTAAGAAGGGAGACCGCGTCGTGGGGGCTTTTCACGTGGCCTGCGGCACCTGTCCCATGTGCCGGCGCGATCTCTTTCATCAGTGTTCAAGCGGCGGAGTGCTCGGCTACGGGGTCGCCTTTGGCAATCTGCAGGGAACCCAGGCCGAATACGCGCGGATCCCCTATGCCGACGAGACGCTTCGGCTGGTCCCGGAGGGACTGACCGACGAACAGGCCATCTTTTCCGGGGATATCCTGACCACAGCTTACGGAGCGGTGGTGAACAGCGGGCTCAAACCGGGAGAGACGGTGGCGGTGATCGGTTGCGGACCCGTCGGGATCATGGCGGTGCAGAGCGCCCTGGTCCTGGGAGCCTCGCGGGTTTTCGCCGTCGATCTGCTGAAGGAGAGGACGGCTCTGGCCGAAAAACTGGGCGCCGTGCCGGTGCCGGCGGGGGAAGTGAACCCGGTTGCCCAGATCACCCGGATGACCGGCGGAGAAGGGGTCGACGCGGTGATCGAGGCGGTGGGGGGATCAAAAACCATCCAGCTCGCCTTCGAACTGGTGCGGGGCGGGGGACGCATCTCCGCCATCGGGGTCACCTCCGAAAGCACCTTTGACTATCCCCTGATGAACAGTTTGACGAAGGATATCACTTTCCGGATCGGGCTGGCCAACATTCACCGGGATATCGACACCACCCTTTCCCTGGTGCGCAACGGGCGCATCGACCCCACCGTGGTGATCAGCCATCGCATGCCCCTGGAACAGGCACCTGAAGGATATCGCCTCTTTGATCAGCGCAAGGCGACCAAGGTGATTCTGCAGGTGACGTGATTCTTCCCTGACTTCGGGCGCTGCGCCATCAAGGGGATGTGCCGGCGGTCACCGGATCGGGATGATCGCGAATCGGAATTTCCACAAGGGGTGTATTTGTGCATGGGAGAATGGACTTCGACGCTGGATTTTCCTTCCGTTTCGCCCTCCGTGCGGGATTTTCTCCGGGGCGGCCCGAAGAAGCTGTTGATTCACGGGCGGTGGGTGCCTTCCAAGTCGGAGCGCACCTTCAGCACCCTTGATCCGGCTACCGGAGAGCCCTTGGCCACCCTGTACGAAGCGGACGAGGCCGATGTGGATGAAGCGGTCCGTTCGGCGAGAAAGGCCCTGGAAGGCTCCTGGAGCCGGATTTCCCCGGCCGAGAGGGGCCGGCTTCTCTGGAAGCTGGCGGATCTGATCGAGGAGAACGCCGAAGAGCTGTGCCAGCTCGAATCCCTGGACACCGGCAAACCCGTCACGGAGACATCGGTGGCGGACATTCCCTTGACGGTGGAGCAATTCCGCTATTTTGCCGGTTGGGCCACGAAGCTGACCGGAGATGTTCTGCCCGTCTCCTTCCCCGGCAGTTATTTGGCGTATACCCGCCGGGAACCCGTGGGCGTCGTCGGCGCGATCGTTCCCTGGAATTTTCCGCTCCTGATCGCCTCGTGGAAACTGGCTCCGGCGCTGGCCTGCGGCAACACGGTGGTGTTGAAGCCGTCGGAGATCACGCCGCTGACGGCGATTCGGCTCGGGGAGCTGATTCAGGAAGCGGGCTTTCCCCCGGGCGTCGTCAACATCGTGCCCGGATACGGTCCGCGCGCCGGTTCCGCGCTGGTGAGGCATCCGGACGTGGATAAGATCACCTTTACCGGGTCGAACCGGGTGGGAAAAGAGATCGTTCGCGCCGCGGGGGACGACTTCAAGCGGGTCACCCTGGAGCTCGGCGGAAAATCCCCCAATATCGTTTTTCCCGACGCCGATCTGGACGCGGTGGCCGGTGGCGTCATGATGAGCATTTTCTTCAATCAGGGGGAGGTCTGCAGCGCCGGATCCCGGATGTATGTTCACCGGGACGTGTATGAGGATGTCCTGGAGGCCGTGGTGGAAAAGGCCAAGACCATCCGGCAGGGGCCCGGCGTCGATTGGATGACCCAGATGGGGCCGCTTGTCAGCCGGCAGCACATGGAGCGGGTGCTCGGCTATATCCGGCGGGGACTTGACGAAGGGGCGAAACTGCTCACCGGAGGCGAAAAGGGAGAGGGGCAGGGATATTTCGTCATGCCGACGGTGATGGAAGCCAAGGACGAGATGACGATCGCCCGGGAGGAGATTTTCGGACCGGTGCTGGCGGTGATGCCCTTCGAGGAATTGTCCGACGTGGTGAAAAGGGCCAATGCGACGAGATACGGATTGGCCGCCGGGGTTTGGACCCGCGATCTGAAAAAGGGAATTCAGGTGGCCCACGCTCTCCGTGCCGGAACCGTATGGGTGAACGGGTACAACCTGATGGATCCCACCAGTCCGTGGGGAGGATTCAAGGAGAGCGGATGGGGACGGGAAAAAGGGAAGGAAGCCCTTGAGCATTTCACGGAGGTCAAGAGCATTTGGCTCAATATTCAGTGATTCCTTCTGCAGGGAAGGGAGGTGATGCGCGGGGGAGTGGGCGGAAAACGGACGTTCCCGAAGGTTTGTCCCACGACGGGTGATGCCATCAGGCCGCGTGCTTTCAGCATTCGTCAAAACCTTCCCGCGATACGGATTGTTGCAACGAATATTTCAGGCAATTTCCTTCCTTGTGGATCGCAATCTCACCAATCTTCGGGTTCGGGTCCCGTCCGGCCGGCGCCCGGCGGAAGGTGCCGGCGCGATCGAAGCGGAAGGCTTCCAACCGAGCCAAAAGGAGGTTGTGCCCATGTATCGGTGGAAGAGGTTTTTGGTCAGCCTGACGGCCGCTTTGGCCCTGCTGTTCGCCATGGGTATCGGCATCTGGACCGGCGGTGTCGCCCTGGCGATGCCGGTGGCCGGGATCGGCGGGTTTATCGTCGAGGCTGACGAGATTCAGATCACCAACTTCAAGCTGTTGCCCAAGATCGGACAAACGAGCGAGAAATCCGTTTATCCCCAGGCCAGCTCCAGCTTGGACGGCGTGATCAAAGGAATGAAACTGTATAAGGACTTTGAATTGGGATCCTTCAAAGCGCGGGTGTTGATCAAGGCGTCCAAGGATGTGAAGGCGTCGGGCCTGGTTCTCGACATGACCCGGATGACCGCTGATTCCTCCTTCAGCAAGCTGAAGGTGGAGGAAAAATACAGCACCAATCCCCTGGAGAAAATCAGCCTGTCCGCGCCCTCGTTGAATCTCAAAAATGTGAAGATCCGGGGTCACTACCTCTTTGCCAACAGCATCTCGATTCCGGGCATGTCGCTGGATGTTTCGCTCAAGTAAGCGCGAAAGGTGAGCCGAATGGAAAAGATCGCGGAACAAGGGTTGTCCCACGAGCCACCCGGCGAGGGTGGCTCCCCCGTACCAACGGGGCGGTCGGCGCCGAAGCGGAGGCCGAAGGCGGGGCTGATCCTCATCATTCTGGCCGGGCTGATCATTTTGTGGATTCCGGTCAACTTGTACTGGTTGGCCTTTGTGCCCGGGAGTTTTGCCTTTACCGGACTCCTCTTCGGGACGATGGTCCTCCTGTGCGGCATCCTCGGCTGGTTGATGCCGCAGTATGTGCGGCTGCTCGGAGTATTTGCCATGGTGCTGTCGGTCCTCTCCATCATGGGCGCCCTCGGCGGCCTGCTGATCGGAACGGTGCTGGGAGTGATCGGGGGCTCCCTTTGCGTCGCCTGGGATCCGGAGGGGAAGCGTTCCCGCGGGCAGAGCGGGAAGGCGGGCAAAAGAAGGAGATGGATGCGGTCCCGGGGGGCGAAGAAGCCGGAGTGGCCGTCCGCCGCCAAGGCGGAAAATGAGGGAGGCGCCCATTGAACGAGGGTCCCGTCGGCAGGCATAGGCCACTTGGGCGGGAGTCATGTCGGGAGGCAACCCGGACGAAGGGGGGAACCCGCCTTTGAAGATTTTCAGGAGAATCTGCAAGAAGGCGTTCATATCGGTCATTCTTCTCACACTGGGCCTGTTTTCCTTTTCCGGAGAGCCGGCTCAGGCGGCCGACTGGAGTCAAGGGGTGGTGATCCGGGCCGAGCGGATCGAAATCAAGGGTTTGCTCCCGCTTTTGGCCGTCGGGAATGACGGCGGCCCCGTGCTGCGGTTGATCGCCGGGGAAGCGAAGGTGTACGGCATGAAGATGGCGGCGGCCCATCAGAGCCGCGGTTGGGGGATGGAAATCGCCGACGGGGGCATGGTGCCGATTCGCGGGTTACAGGTGGATGCCACGGCCCTGGGCTTCCGCATCAAGGGACTGCCCATCCAGCTCGGGGAATCCTTTCCTTCCATCGTCCTTCATGATGTCTTTATGAAGGTGGATCAGCTGGAGGCCAAACAGATCGATCTTCATGCCCTCGACATGAGCGCCAAACCCGATGTTTCCCTGAAACCGGACGGTCCTGTCCTGGATCTTCGCCCCTTTGCCAAGTCCTCCCGGAAGGAAATGGAGGAAGAGATCAACGAGCGCCTGCGTGAAATGTCGACCACGCCGACGAAGGACGAGACTTCGGAAGCGGAAGACGGAAAGTCGGAGACGGAGGACGGAAAGCCGGAGGACAAAGAGGGATCGGCCGGGGATGAAGAAGGAGAAGATCGCACCGATGGAACGGATGGCTCCGCGGAGGATCCCGGCTCCGGATCGGAACCGGACGATCCGAACCAAGCCGAACCCCCTCCGTCGGGTGAGGGCGAGTCGTCCGGCAAATCGGGCGCCGTCATTGAAGAAAAGGTGAAACTGTCCAAGACGATCGGACTGGTCCGGGCGCGCGAGCTGGTGAAAGAGGTCAGGAAGTATGACGCGTCGGTGACGATCAAGAAAGGGAAGAAAACGGCCAAGGTCGATGACTACTGGGCGGTGGTCGGGCTCGGTCTGATCCGGGGAACGGAGGTCGTCCTTTCGGCGGAGGGGAAGGATTCCAGACAGGCCGTCGACGCGCTGGTCCGTTTTCTCACGAACCGGTAGATGAAACCCTCTCCGGAGGAAATCCTTTTTTGACGAACATGAAGGAATAATCAGACAAGACAAAGAAGAGAGAAATGGAAGGGCCGACGGCGGACGGAGAGCGGACAGCCGTTTTCCCTGTCATCTTTTCTCACGCGCCGAAGGTCCTTCCGTCCCGTTCTCTTTGATCTGCGATCGGGGAGGAAAGGGCTTCCATACCCCTTTTGATACCAGTACGTACTCGTATCCATTTGGGGGGTGATACGGAAGAAGTTGTAATCTGTCTCTACGTCTTTTCGTCGAAGCTGCGGCCATTTTTTCAGAGACATCACGGAAAGGGAGTGGATGGAACGTGGCGTATGAAGCGTTTACGGAGGAATGGGCGAAGGAATGGGCCAGGCATTTGAACCAAAATCCCAATTACCGGAAGGTGGCTTCGACCTGGGAGTGGCCGTTGGTGCTGAAGGTGGAAAAGGATGAATCCGTCGGCCTGGACGAAGACCGGGCCATCTATCTGGATCTGTGGCACGGGGAGTGCCGCGAGGCCCGGGCGGCGACGGAGGAGGATCTGGAAAAGGCCCCGTATGTGGTCAGTGCCGATCCCTACACGTGGAAGTTGATCTTTGAGCGGAAGCTGGAGCCCATTTCGACACTGATGCGCGGCAGGTTGAAGCTGGTGAAAGGGGATATGTCCACCCTGTCCGGTTATGTGATGGCGGCCAAATATCTGTTGGAGGATGCGCTGAAAGTGGATACGGAGATTCCCGAAGGCCTGAAATGAAAGGGGAGGAAGAACCGTGCGCGAGTTGACCACCAGCAAGAGGGGCCTGGATCACTCCCTTCTGCCCATGCGTCTTTATCACAAGGCCAAAAAGTTGGGAGTTTGGGATCCGCAGGACATCGATTTGACCCAGGACAAAAAGGACTGGGAAAAATTCAATGATGTGGAAAAGGAAATGACCCTGCGCCTGTGCGCCATGTTTCAGGCCGGCGAGGAAGCGGTCACCCGGGATTTGCTCCCCCTGATCCAGGTGATTTCCAACGAGGGACGGCTGGAAGAGGAGATGTATCTGACCACCTTCCTCTTCGAAGAGGCGAAGCACACCGAGATCTTTCGCCGGTTCCTGGACGAGGTGGGGGATGTCCCCGAGAAGGACTTGTCCGTGTATCACCTGGACAATTACCGGAAAATGTTTTACGAGTATCTGCCGCAGGCCATGGAGCGCCTCAATCACGATCCCTCCCCGGAAGCCCAGGCGGAGGCCTCCGTCACCTACAACATGATTGTGGAGGGGGTCCTGGCGGAGACGGGGTATTACTCCACCTTCCAATCCTACAAGCGGCTCGGCATCATGCCCGGGACCGTCCAGGCCTTTCATTACCTGCAGCGGGACGAATCCCGTCACATCGCCTACGGCGTTTACCTCCTGCAGCGCCTCATCATCGAACACGACGTGTGGGATGTGGTCCAGAAGCGGATGGAGTTTCTCCTGCCGGTGGCCATCGGGATCGTGAATGAATTGATCAATCAGGTGGACGAACTTCCCTTTGGGCTGGATAAGGAAGAGATGATCCAGTATGCCATGAAGCAGTTCGATATCCGGATGAGCCTGTTGGAGCGGGCGCGCGGAAAATCGGCGAAGGATCTTTCCAGCCTGAGCGAGGAGACGATGAAGACGGTGAAGGAAGAGTTCTGAGCACCGGCATGGAATATCCGGCGGTGCGGAGAAGCATCCGCGCCGCCAAGGGGGGAAATTGCGGTGGCAACTCCGGTCCCGAAGGATCAAGGGGAAAGGTCCGCGGAACAGGTGAAGCCGCTTTCCGCGGAGGAGAAGGAAAGGATCCGGCAAGAGATCTGGAAAATGCGGAGGGCCATCACGAAGGGCGGGCGCTTTCGAACCATCGCAGGGGTCATGGCCAAACACGGGCTTTTGTATTTGCTGACGGACCGGAGCATGTTTCGCTGGATTCCGGGCAAAAGAACCACGCCGGAGGATGACCAGGAATTGCAGCGGGTCGGCCGTCGCCTTCGCCTCGCCTTTGAGGAGCTGGGGCCCACTTTCATCAAGTTGGGGCAGGTGCTGGTGACCCGGCAGGAATTGATTCCGGAACCCGTCACGGCGGAGTTGGCCAAGTTGCTGGATGAGGTTCCCCCGATGCCCTTCCGGTATATGGCGTACGTCATGGATGAGGAGTTGCCCGAGGGTTTGGCCACCTTCGAATGGATCGACAAGGAACCGATCGGATCCGCCTCGCTGGCGCAGGTTTACCGGGCCCGACTGAAGGACGGGCGCATGTGCGCGGTCAAAGTGGTCCGCCCCCACGTGGGGAAACTGTTTCAGACGGATATCGCGGTGATCCGGAAATTCGCCCGGCGCGTTCACAGGCTTCTTCCTCCCGAGTGGGCGGCGGCCGTCGATCTGCCGGGATTGGTCGACGATTACTACAGCAGTTCGATGAATGAGCTGGATATGCGCGTCGAGGCGCGAAACATGGAGGAACACGGCCGGCTGGGCGAGGAGTTTGAAACGATCGGCGTACCCGAGGTTTATCACGCGACGCCTTCCGTTTTGGTGATGGAATATGTGGACGGGTGGAATCTGAAGGAGTTTCCGGTCGATTTTCTCACCTTTGAAGAGCGCTTTGAAAGGATGATGGACCTGGCCCACTATTATATCAAGACCTTTACCGAAGGATATTATCACGCCGATCCTCACGGGTCCAATCTCATCCTGGACCGCCGCACCAAAAAGGTGATCGGCATCGACTGGGGCATGGTGGGCCGGCTGGATGCCCTGCACACGGAAGCGATTTTCCGGATGTTGCTCCACATCCGGCTGAATCAGGCGGAGGATGCGGCGGAGGCCGCCTTGGACATCGTCCATCCGACGCCGTATACGGATCCCGTCCGCCTGAAGGACGAGATTCGGACGGTCTTTATCCGATATGTCAACAGCGAACAGGGAAGCAAATACAACTGGGGCAATCTGCTGATTCAGGCGATCACCGTCGCCATGCGCAATTACTGCCGGATCCCCAACGGCCTGGCTCTGTGGGCCAAGGGCTTTTCGGCGGCGGAGGGAACGGCCCGTTGGCTGTGTCCCGAGATCAGCTACCATGTGGTGCTGGAGTCGGCCGACGTGCAGATTCTTCGCCGCTGGCTGGGGCGGCGCTTCAACTATCGGGCCAACGCCAGCTGGATCACGGAGGCCGCCAAACTGGTCGCCACTTTACCGCGCCGGATCAACAAGATCCTGGAAAAGCTGGCGTGGAACGATTGGAAATGGGTGGTGGTGAACCGCCTGGACGATGATTCCGCCCGCCAGTTGAACCGGATGGTGAACCGGATCACCCTGGGCGTGATGGCCAGCGGGTTGTTTGTGGGCAGCTCCCTGCTCCTTTCCTTCGGAGGCGAGCAGGTGCTTTCGGTTCCTTCCCTCCGCTGGCTGGCGGTGGGCATGCTGTGGGGTTCGGCGGTCCTCGCTTTATATGTGGTGTGGCGGGTGATCCGTTCCAAAAGGGCTTGATCCGATGCGGGAGGCAACCGGATGGAGGGATCGCATGGATAATGAAAAGATGACCATGGAACAGCGGATTGAGGCTTTTTACCGGCAGAGCGGCGGCCCCAACAACGACCGGATACCGGAACTTCTGGAAAAACATCTCCTCCATGCGAAGGATCACGGGATGCCCGGCTACAGGGAAACCTTTGAAGACGGCATCATGGATGTGGTATTGAACGATCCCAGCCTGCTGCTCCTTTATGAGCGGATTCAGCGCTGGCGGTTGAAGAGGCGGGCGGAGGGCGGGGACATGGCAGCCCTGAAAGAAAGGATCGAATCCCTGGAGCGGGAAGTGGCTAGGTTGAGGGAGACGATCGACCGGATGATGCGGGAGCAGGCGTCTGCAGGGGATTCCAAAAGCCCGTAAGGCGGGTGGTCGGGCGCTTTTCCGGCGCAAAGCGGGAATCCCAAGTATGGAAGGACCGATTTTCCGGCGGACGACCCCTGGCGCGTACCGGGGCGGAAAATCGCGTCCCTTTTCTTTTTCATAGTGAAGCGGTTTTCCTCATGGTCCGAAGGGGATGCCGCACCCTATGCCCGCATGGCAAAGCCTCTCACAAAAAGCCGGTCTTCTCCCGAGGAAGCTGTGCAGCTGTTTTAATCCCAACCGGTCAAGAGATCAAATCGAAAATTGCGTACAATTTTAAGTGAAGCGGCTGCTGCGTTAAGAACACGCCAAGTTTTGGGAGAGGGTTACACCCGGAATGGAAAAATCCAAAATGGTGACCGTGCTTGTGGTTTGAGGGGGTGATAGAAAAGTGTTCTTGCTAAAATACAAAATATGTTACGAAGATTTAGTTGCCAGATCTCCCGATGACTTTGAAATGACGAAATAATTGAAGGTCAAATAGAGCTGTTATTTGACGGTAAAAAGTTTGGCCTTTGTGATGAGGAGATCCCATTTGGCCATGAACGATTGATCACATGGTTTAGATTGCTGAACTTCGCAAAAAATACGTGGCTGTCCCTGATATCGAATCGTTTAGATGGATGGAATTCATACATGATGATCAGACTATAAAAGTAAATTTGATTCAGCCGCGAATCGAAACCCGCAATGGTTTTGTAATTACCGATCCGATTGAATCAAAAAGTTATATCTGGCGGGATATTGTGATAGATAACAATTTATCAATGATGTCATTTCGTTGAATCCTTCTCTAAAAGACAGCAAAGTGTTGAGGAATTTGAAACGGCTTATATAGCACAAACAGTCCCGTCTGCCTGGGTATCATTGAAATTCGCCGATATCGGCATCGATTGGCTTGGAAGGCTGTCCCAAGGGGTTAACCTTCGACTGGTCAATACACCCGATAATCTCCCGAAAGCGATACGTCACGAATTCCCCCCTCCACGTTGCGCTATAAGTTCGTTCGTCCTCCCTTCTCCCGAACCCCCATTTACTTGATAAGGAAGTGAAGCAACTTTCTCTGGAGTCCCCAAAATGAAAACCGCAACGTGTGAAGAACAATGAACCCAGTATTGCCATTCTCTGATGAAACAGCGCTTTTCGAGATTTCCACCGACTCCAGTAAATCACCCGTACGAACTTCGATACTTCGAGTTTTTAGTGAGAGCAGATGTACAAAGCTCTTTTCATAAAAGGGAGAAATGAAAATGACTCTTTTTGATGAATGTATCGAGGCATTGAAAAGAGAAGGCGAGGTTATTGTTTTGTCTGAGGAAGAAACGAATGAAGTGATAAATGAATTTGAAAAAAGTGTTCCTTCAGATCCGCTTGTTGCCAAAGTGGATTTCACACGAATATCGAGAAAAAAAAGCAATTGAAGATGATGAGGACATATTGGAGGAGCTATATAAAAATCATGTCAATATAAACGAGCCGGTATATGTTTTCTGGAATGACGCGGACTTACCAGCCATTCAAACCTTTATAAAAAATGTTGTCAATGTCCTGGAGGATGTTATATCCGTCAGCTTTGACACTTACATTTTTTGCCCCAAGGAGAGGTACTTTGTGGAATATTATCACGAAGGTGAAACCTTTTTGGGTTTTTACTAGAGGGGAATGAAGGGAAAAAAAATGGACAGTGTTTTTGTCCATCGATAGGGTAAAAACTCTCTGGGGTCGAAGGAAGGGGTGACGCTGATGTCACCCCCAATTTTATTGTTGGGGGGAAGTCCCGCATTGTGGTTCAGGGTGTCGAAGTTTTCGCCAGCCTGTTATCTTCTTGAAATTGGAGGATAATGGTAATCAAACGATAGTCAAAGCCCGCCTGGAAAAACAAAGAAAATCGCGGGGAAATAATTATGGCAAAATGGAAACTTGATTTTGATGACTTCCATCCAACTACTATCATCGATCCCAATTGGGATCAAATTAGCCAGCAATTAGATCGTTTAGATGGAGAGAGCTTAAACAACCTTTCTTTAACTCGAATTGGGAAAGGATCTGAACGTCGCTACATCGTTACCTATCAACCGGAGAACGATAATGATGCTGTAACATTGGTTGATCCATCGCTTTCAGGTCCACCAATTGAACTGACTGTTCAATCCACAGTCAAATTACCGGCAGAGTTTTGTGTAAAAAAACCATTGATGAAACAAGCATTTAAACGGAAAAATTGGCAAACGAACTTGTTTGGGAATCATAAAGAGGAATTGGCCCCAAGATGATGGACGTAGATGGATACACATCGATCTGCGCGGCGGCCAAAGTCAAGGTATGCCGAAGCCCCCGCCCGGCAATTCGAGATGTTCAATATAAACGTTTTTCAATTCCTGAGAGAACGAAAGGGCGGTTTTCACCACGTCCTGGATAGGTTCGAAAGTTGTTGGTACAATCCAGTCCGCAGATAGAAAGAAATTATGCTGGATTGGATCCGGGAAGACAGCAAAGTCGGGGAAAGGGGAATTGAAAATGGACATTTTTGATGAATGTATTGAGGCATTAAGAAATGAGGGTGAGGTTATTGTTTTATCTGAGGAGGAATCAAATGAGGTATTAAAAGAATTTAAAGAAAATATTCCTTTGGATTGGTTTGTCGGGAAAGTTGATTTCAACCGAATACCACGTAAGAAAGAGATAGTAGATGATGAGGACATCTTGGAGGAGTTGCAAAAAAATAATGTCGATGTGAATGAGCAAGTATATGTTTTCTGGTTTAATGCAGACTTGCCAGTTATTCAAACTTCGATTAAAAATATCATTCAAGTTTTCGATGAGGTTATATCCGTAGACTTTGATACTTGGATCTTTTGTCCAAAGGAAAGGTACGTTGTGGAGTATTATCATGAGGGGGAGACCTTCTTGGGGTTCTACTAAGGCAGAGGGAGCCGGTTTTTCTGTTCAGCGATGTATCTCTCATGTCGATATAACAGGAGCAGAGGCTTCCATGAAGGGGTTTTTTAAAGCTTGGAAACGTCTGTACCGAAGTTTCGGCTGGGCCTGCAGGAACTTTCCAACGATGGTGTATGCAGTGGGAGAAGATATTGGGTTTGGAACCCTAAAGTCTTTTACTGCCAAAGGGTGAGGAGAGTTAATCATGTTTCATGTGCAAACGTATATATACTTTCCCATTGTCCGTCATAAATTTACTTCTTTTCCCACGAGGATACCTGTGGATGATACGGTCACATTGAGAAGAGCGAAACCCTATCTGGATCTTGATAGGTTTGAAGGTTACATTGAATTGACTTACTATGGACAACCGATCCTTACCCACAAATTGGGGGATTTTATTATAGATTACTGGTGTTATTTGGTGGAAGCTCTTGAAGACTATATAAAAAAAGGATCAGGACGAATGTATTTGCCTGATCAGCCGATACCGATTGAATTTGAAGAGAAAGGATTGAATTGGGTGTTAATGATAGTTGGTGAGGCAGGGGAATATGGGAAGTGGTTGTTACCCAGAGAAGAATTAATAAAAGCTCTGATAAAGGGGGCTGTTCGGTTTTTTAAAGGGTTATACGATGCATTTGGCAATGATAATGTTGGACAAAATTATTTTAAGGGATTGTACAAAGAATTTTTGGAAATCAATAAACGATATTTCGGCAATTAAATTGTATTTTAAATTCAAGCCAATTCGGGAATCGTGCCGAGGAAAAATCCAGATGATGTTTCAAGACAATCCGGTGCTGTCACTTCGATGTGGCGGGCATCCCAATGATTCCATGAAAGTGTTTTTTTCCATCATCAAGTCCCTTGACAAGGGGACTTCCCCTTTTTCCTCCTGAGTGGTCGGTCCAAGCTGCAAGTGGCGGTCTCCAGTTCGGAAGGCTTTCACTCACCCCAAAGTTTTTGATCATAATAGTCCACCGTCAGGGAGATATAATCGGGAGCGCCCAGATCGGTTTTCAAGAACGAATCCAAATGAACATGATCGTGATATCTTCCAGGATCCGAAAATCGGGGACCTGTCCGGGCCAAGTCGATAAAACTTCCGATCATGTAGCGAAACACCCGGAAGCTCCCCACCAGAAACAGGGTTTCGAACCGCTTCTCCGCATGGAGCCGGTCGTGGGGGCGTTCATGCCATAGGCGGTCGAAGTCGCGGGGGAGGGGGTTCAAACTGCGGGCGATGTCGGATCTCACCGAGGCGGCATCGATCGAGTGCAGTTTTCCCCTTTTTAACCGGGAGCGGATGCGTTTCCAATCCTTCAGGGGGAATTGCAAATGGTGATGCAGAAGGACGAGATCCAACCCCTTTTCCAACCCCTGCCGTTTCAGATAGTGGGACAGGGGGTTTTTCCGGGTTGGTAGGTAAATCAGAGATCCGCGGCACCGGGCTGCCACGGACCAAAGCCACCCCAGTCTCTGGAGATCCTGTCGGTTGCTGAAAATAACAAAGTCATTGTCGCCTGTCCTGTCGACGATAAAGGTGTGGGTAAGCGGTTCTGCCGGAGTAAGTACGCGCGCCGGTCCTGCCCGGTATTCGATGAGACGAAAGCTTCTGGAAGACAAAAACATCACCTCTTGGTTTCATACGCTGACTTGCGGGATTGAATTTTTTCCCGGGGCGGGCGCTGGTGACACGGGGGTTCGGATCTGTCGCGCTTCAAACTTTGCTGCTCCCTCTCTTTGGGGCATTCCGCCGCCCGGTGCAGGCTCGTCTTTCTTTCATGAGCATTCAATCTGTTCTCCGTGTTGCGCAGGTAAAAGATTTCATGAAACAGGATCAAGGCGGTTCCCCAAGGCTTGTACTCCCGGCGCGGCCCTCCTTCAAAGGGGGAAGGGGGCCGATGCGTATCCCGGAGGCGGTGCGGCGCCATGCCATCGGCTGAAAAACAGACGCCTCACCCCTTTTCGGGGGAGGCGGTGCGGCAAACGATCCCGCATCACAATGACATCCGCAGAATTTGCAGGACATCCTCCCGTTCCAAGGGACGAAGGCGGCCGAAGGGTCCGGCGTGCATCGCCTTGTCGGCCAGAATGTCCAGCGCATCCTCGCCGATGCCGTAGTCGGCAAGGCGGGCCGGGGCGCCGAGGTCGCTCCAAAAGGCGCGCAAGCGACGGATTCCCTCGAGGGCGATCTCCCGTTCTTCTTTTCCGGCCGGATTCACGCCGAAAACGCGGGTGGCCAATGGGAGGAATTTGCCGATGGCGATTCCCTTTTCCGCCATGTAGCGCATCCAGTTGGGGAACAGGATGGCAAGTCCGGCGCCGTGGGGAATGTCGTAGACCGCCGAGACGGCGTGTTCCAGGTTGTGGGTTGCCCAATCCCCCCTCATGCCCATTTTGAGCACGCCGTTTAAAGCCATCGTTCCGCAGAGCATGATGGTTTCCCGGTATTCGTAGTTTTCCAGGTCGCTTACCAGTTTGGGCGCCGTTTCGATCACCGTCGTCAGGATGGACTCGGCGAACCGTTCCTGCAGGGGAACATTGGGAGACGGGCTGAAGTATTCTTCAAGGGCGTGGCACATCATGTCGACGATGCCGTACACCGTCTGTTCTTTCGGAACGGTGAAGGTGTGAACCGGGTCCAGGATGGAAAACCGGGGATAGACCAGCGGGGATCCCCAGCCGATCTTTTCCTTGGTTTCCCAGTTGGTGATCACCGAAATGTGGTTCATCTCCGAGCCGGTCGCTGCGTGGGTAAGCACCGTTCCCAGGGGAAGGGCGTCTGAAGGCTCCGCCTTCCGGGTGATGATCTCCCATACGTCCCCGTCGTATTTGGCCCCGACGGCGATCGCCTTGGTGCAGTCGATGACGCTTCCGCCCCCCACCGCCAGGAGGAAATCGATTCCCTTCGAGCGGCAGATTTCCACGCCCCGATGGACGGTGGAAAGGCGCGGGTTGGGTTCCACCCCGGGGAGCTCGTGCACTTCGGCGCCGATCTCATTCAAAAGGGACAAGGTCTTTTGATAAATGCCGTTTCGCTTGATGCTTCCCCCTCCATAGACGAGCAGGATCTTCCCGCCGCGGGGGAGTTCGGTTTTCAACGCTTCCAGCTGGCCTTTTCCGAAGATCAATTTGGTGGGATTGCGAAATACGAAGGAATCCACCCTGTTTCACCTCATCCCGTCTTTCTTTTAAAATAAGCATATACCAAACGCCAGGGGAGCATAAACATGGCCAAATTGAGGGGACCGATAAACCAGAAGGTGTAAAACGGCATTCTTCCGATCAGCAAACTGCGCAGAAGAACGCCCAAGGGACCGGCAATCACCAGGGTCAACAAAGTGCTTTTGAAGGCCCGCCCGGTGCTTTCGACGGAAGCGGGTTTAAAAATGCCGGTCAGCGCGCCGACAATCAGCCAGGCGGCGGCGAAGGGAAGAGTGGTGTTCAGCAGCAATGAGGGATCGAGGGCCATGTGATGGCTGAGTCTTCCGACTGCGGAAAACAACAGAATGATCGCCAAATCGACGATCACGAGAATGGAGGTTGTTTTCTGGTTCATCCCCTTTCCTCCTTTCACAGGTTCATCTTCCAGTATAGCGAAAATGGATGGGCAGCGGCGGCTGTGTCCTTGTCAATTGCCTAAACGTTTGCATTGTCTTCACGGATGCGTCCTTTGGAATCGGGTTTTTTCCTTGCAAGGAAAAGGGAAGGTGTATTGGGGGACATGGGTCGGGGGAGATACGTCGCGAAAGGGGGAGGAAACGAAACGCCGGACGCAAAATGGGAGAGGACAACATGGATTGGAAATTAATAGAACCTTTGCTGAAAGAAATCCGCATAGAGGCCCATCCGGAAAATCAGCCCGTCAACATCCTATCCGTCCCGCCGCCTTTGAAAGTGGCGGGCGCGGGCACCGATGCCGTGGTGGTTCGCCATCCCGATTTTCCGCCATTGGCATTCAAGGTGTATGCCGAGGGTCGAAGACAGGCCAAGGAGAATGAATATGCCGCCTACCGGCGCCTGGGACGGTCTCCCTATTTCCCGGTTTGTTACGGGAAGGGGAGTTTTTATCTGGTGCTGAGTTACGAAGAGGGACCCACCCTTTATGACTGCCTGGTCAAAGGGATTCCCATACCGGAGCAGGCGATCGACGATGTGGAAAAGGCCCGGACCTATGCCCGTCAGGCGGGGCTCAATCCCCGCGACATTCACCTGAAAAATGTGTTGCTGCAGAGGGGACGCGCCAAACTGCTGGATGTTTCCGAATACGTAAAGCCCGGGAATGACGGGCGTTGGGACCACCTGGTCCAGGCATACCGGAGATTTTATCCTTTGATCGCCGGACGGAGGATTCCCGTCTGGCTGCTCGAGATGGTGAAGAAGGCTTATTACCGCCAAGTCGCGGGGGATTTTTCCGTCAGCGATTTCGGACGGCGGTTTTTGCCGTTCATCAAGAGGTGATCACGGAGCGGGGAATGTCCCTTCCCCGCTTTTTTCATGCGGAAAAGGGATGAAGGGGATTTGGAGGCTCTGGACACGGGCTTTTCCACGGAATGGTTGACAAGTCGGAAGTGAAATGCACGGCTTTTAACACCGCGGTTCAAGGGCGTGCCGGTTTGAGGGAAAATGCCGAAAAAAATGTTCGGAACCACCCCGCGGAGATAAGTAAAGGGGTTCTTCCGGAAGGAGTTGTAAGGAAATTGTATAAGTACTAAAAATAGTTAAATCCCTTTTGGAGGTTGCTTAAGTGAAACGTTGGCGCAAGTGTCTGACGGGATTGCTGGCTGTCGGTTTGGCGTCGGGCATTATTGCCTGTTCAACGCAGGAGGCGACGGAGGATTCTTCCGGAAAAAAGGAATATACGATCACTTCGCTGGATTTCTTGTATGAGGATATCCCGCCGAAGGACGGGGAAGGCGTGCGGATGATCGAGGAGAAGTTCAATGTGGAATACCGCAGGGAATACGGCATTTACACGGATTATTTGGAAAAACTTTCGGCCCGCATGGCTTCCGGGGATATCCCCGACGTCATCGGCTTTGAATCCCAGATCGATCGGGCGAATTTCTTCCGGTGGGCCAAGCAGGGGGCTTTCCTCCCGCTGAACGAGTACATTGGCGATTATCCCACCTTGAAAGCCGTCCCGCAGGAAGTGTGGAACGCCGTCACGGTGGATGGGAAAATTTATGCCATCCCCAAATATTTTCCGAAAAAATACCTGAACACGCCGGTCATCCGCCAGGATTGGCTGGACAATCTCGGTTTGAAAATGCCCACCAACTATGAAGAGTTGAAGGAAGTGGCCATTGCCTTCGCCAAGAACGATCCCGACGGAAACGGCAAGGACGATACGTACGGGATGGTGCTGGGAAAAGATCTGTGGCCCCAATACGCTTTCGGCGCGTACTGGGATATGAACGCATGGTATCACCAAAACGGACGGGGGCAATACGTGCCCGGCGTCATCACCGAGCAGTGGAAGGAGTCCATCCGGATGATGCGGGATCTGTACCGGGAGGGGGCGATTCCCAAAGATTTCGCAGTGTATGATCCCGTCGAGGCCGCGAAGATGTTTTATGCGGGAAAGGCGGGAATCTTCGTCCGGGGTCCCGTGGAGATGCCGGAAGCGAACATGGAGGCGCTGCAGAAGATCCATCCGGAAGCCGATCTTTCCCCCATTCCACCCTTTGAAGCTCCCGATGGTTCAAAGGGGTATACCGCCGGGTCCGGGTATTACACGATGAACGCCCTTTCCGCCAAACTGAAGGATGAACCCGGAAAGGTGCGACGGATTTTGGAAATCATCGACTTCGGGCGCCGGTTTTACTCCTGGAAGGAAAGAAATCCGGACAACGAAGATTTCGATTGGATGTACGGACACGAAGGGAAAGGGTATCACATGGTGGATGGACGGCCGGTCGTTACGGAGCGGACCGAGGGGCTGGCCCCGTGGCACTATCTCCTTGACAACAAAATGTGGGCTCCGAACGACGAGGCGAACCGTTATTCCCTGACCTACAAAAACAGCGCCTTCAAGGAACTGGCCGAAGAATTGGAGAAAATGCACGCGGAAACCCGCCACTATTTAAATCCGATCCATCAGGTGTATTCCGAGACCGAAGCGCGGATCGGACTGGAGATCACCCGGAATCTGTTGAATGAACAGGCCAAAATGATCACCGGGGATCTGCCCCTGTCCGAATGGGATCGAATCGTTCGCAGGTATCTGGAGAACGGGGGACAGCAAATAATCGAAGAAGTCAACCGGGAGATGAAGGTAAAAAACGTCCAGCCCCGTTGGGAATAGCATGGGGAAAGCTCGTCTTCGGGCGAAGGGGAAAATGGCGTTCCCTTTCCCCGACGTGCGGGCAGGGCGCGAAAACCTTTTCCGCGAAAAAGGACTGACGCAAAGCTTCCCGCAAAAATGACGGGTCCCCTGCCTCGGGAGAAGGGCAAGGGACCATCGTGTCTTCCCGCGGACCGGGGGTTTTCTCATACAGCGGGCCCTTTTCTTACACCCGGTGGGACAGCTTCTCGCCGTCCCAGGTGTAGCGGACGTTTTGGCCGCTGATCACCGTTTCCAGATGGACGGAGCGCCCCCACAGGCGATGGACCAACGGAAGCGTCTTGGCGATGTAACGGGTGTCCAGCTCCGTTCCGTCGTAGCGGTGGAGCAGGTAGAGTTCCCCCCGGTTTTGATAGTTGTCGTCACAGGCCACGATGTAGGGATATCCCCCGTTGATGCGGGAACGGATGAGGTGTTCCCGCACTTCCTCCACGTCCTTGGAGGTGATTTTCCATTGGTCGCCGCTGCGGCGGAAGACGAAGAGATCCATCTCCTCGGCCAGTTCTTTGTTCAGATAGTTGCGCAGGAAGGAAACGTCGGATTCGGTGGCCCGGATGTCGAAAATGGCTTCCCGGCCCAGGTTCCGGTCCAACCAGACGAACATTTTCCATCCCAACAGATAGGGATTGATCCCCGTTACCGGGGGCTGGATGAGCCGGGCGTGCATGGCGGCGAATTCGACGGCCTCCTCTTCATCGAGGTCCATCTCCCGCAGGATCTGCACGTGCCAGAAGGTGGCCCATCCCTCGTTCATGATCTTGGTTTCCAGCTGGGGCCAGAAGTACAGCATCTCATCCCGAAGCCGGTACATGATTTCCCTTTCCCAGTCTTCCAGGACGGGCGAACGGTCGGCGATGAAGCGGACGACATCTTTTTCTTCCTTTTGCGGCCGCCCAGAGTCCGAGGCGGAATGCCTTGCCGCACCGTCGTCGCGGGGAGAGTCGGCGAAACGGTTTCGCCGGCCGTCGTCCGGTTCCTCCTGAAGCCGCGGACGGTAACCGGTGGGTGTGCCGTCCCGGAAGACGGCGTGGGGGTCGACGTGTTCGTTGATGGACAGGACGGCGTCCAGGAAGCTTTCCACGGTTTTTCGCCCGTATTGTTCTTCCCAGGCGCGGATGCGGCGGGCGGTGACCGCCATGCTTTCCACCATGTTCCGGTTGGTGAGGGAAAAATAGGCGTTGTTTTTGAAAAAGTCGCTGTGGGCCAGAACGTGGGCGACGATCAGCTTGTTCTGAAGCAGGGAGTTGGACTCCAGCAGAAAGGCGTAACAGGGATCGGAGTTGATCACCAGCTCGTAGATTTTGCTCAGGCCGAAGTCGTAATCGGTTTTCATCCGGTAATAGGCTTTGCCGAAGCTCCAGTGGGAAAACCGGGTGGGCATTCCGTAGGCGCCGATGGAGTAGAGGATGTCCGGCGGAGTGATTTCGTATCGCATCGGGAAAAAATCGAGCCCGGCGGCCACGGCCCGATCCGTGATCTCTTCAATCGCCCGTTCCAGCAGCTCCATGTCACGGGGTTGCATGCCGGCTCCCCCCTTCGCTGCCGGCGCGGGAGAAAAACCGCTTCAAAGCCGGATGGATGTCTTCCTTGGATCGGAAAGTGGCCGTGACAAAGGCCGGATGCTGGATGGATCGCATGTGTTGCATCAGGGTGTTGGAGCGGGCGTTGGGGTTGATTTCACCGTATCCGACGCGGTTGCATTTTTCGATGAGCCGCCGGGTCAGTTCCACGGCCGGATCGTTGTCGCTGGGCAGATTGTCTCCGTCGGTGAAATGGTAGGCGTACAGGTTGTACCGTTGCGCCGGATAGCGGGTTTCGATCAGCCGGAGGGCCAATTCGTACACCGAGGAACAGCGGGTTCCCCCGCTTTCGACCCGGTGGAAGAACTGTTCCTCCGTCACCTGCATCGCTTCGGTGTGATGGGCCAGGAAGACGGTTTCCACGTGGGGATACCGGGTCTTGAGGAATTTGACCATCCAGTGGAAAAAGGCCCTGGCCATCCACTTCTGGAAGGTTCCCATGGAGCCGGAGGTGTCCATCATGGCAAAGACGGCGGCCTTGGATTGGGGCAGTTCCTTTTCGTCCCAGGTTTTGAACCGCAGGTCCTCCGGCCGGAAGGTCGGGGTGGCGCTTCCCTCCCGCAGGGAGCGCTTGAGGCTTTCCAGGTAGGTTCGCTTTTTGTCCAGATTCCCCATCAGTCCCCGTTTGCGGATGTCGTCGAAGACCGGGCGCGCTGCGGGGAGTTGGTCCTGCTCCTTGTGCTTCAGATCGGGCAGTTCCCATCCCTCGAAGACGATGGCGGCCAGTTCTTCCTCCGAAACTTCCGCTTCATAGATGTCTTCGCCGGGCTGGTCGCCGGCGCCGGGACCCTGGCCGGCGCCGGGGGACGCCCTGCCGAGGACGTCGCCGGGCCGGGCCGTTCCGTCCCCTTGGCCGACGTGGGTCTGTTTGTCCCGGTTGAAGCGGAAGCGAACTTCTTCCAGGGTGCGGATCGGCACTTTCACTTTTTGGCCGTTCCGGTTGAGGATGATCGATTCTTCGGAGATCAAATCGGAGAGGTTTTCACGGATCGCCTCCCGAACTCTTTCTTGGTGGCGCAGCTGGTCCAGTTCGCCTTTCCGGTGAAGGGACCAGTCCTCCCGGGAAAGGAGAAACAGACGCTTTGCCGTCATGGCGCATCCCTCCCTTGGGGTCAACGGTTGAGCAGACTGCCCACATAGGTCAGCAGGTCGTTGGCGCAGACGGCGCAGTATCCGTGATGATCGATCAGCCGGGAGATGACCTCGTTCACCCGCTTCAGTTGGGTTTCATCCGGAGTTTTGCTGGAGGTGGTGATTTTCACCACGTCCTTCAGGTCGCTGAACAGTTTTTTCTCGATGGCTTCCTTCAAGCGCGGGTGGGAGGTGTAATCGAAGGTTTTGCCCTTGCGGGCGTAATAGGAGATGCGGATCAGGATCTCCTCCCGGAAGGCCCGTTTGCCGTTTTCCGTGATGCCGATCTGCTCTTCGATGGACCGCATCAGTTTTTCGTCGGGATCAAGAATCTCGCCGGTCAGGGGGTCCTTCAGCCTGTGGCCGCCGCAGTAGGCCTCCACGTTGTCCAGGTAGTTGTTGAGCAGTGTGCGCGCCGATTCCTCGAAGGAGTAGACAAAGGCCTTCTGGACCTCGTTTTTGGCCACCTCGTCGTATTCCGCCCGGGCGACGGAAATCAGATTGAGGGCCTGCTCCTTCTCTTCGGGGGTGATGGACGGATGTTGGTCCAGACCTTTTTTGAGGGAGCGGAGGATGTCCAGGGCGTTGATGCAGTTTTTCCCGCCTTCGATCAGGGCGCTGGAGATCCGGTTCATCACGTAGCGGGGGTCGATCCCCGACATCCCTTCGTCGGGAAACTCCTTTTTCAATTCCTCCACCTGTTTGGCGGAGACCCCTTCCACTTCCTGTCCGTCGTACAGGCGCATTTTTTTCAGGCGGTCCATGTTGGGCTGCTTGGAATCCTTCAGCCGGGTCAGGACGGAGAAAACGGCTGCCGTCCACAGGGCGTGGGGGGCGATGTGCACCCCTTTCAGATTGCTTTGGCGGATCATCTTGCGGTAAATCCGTTCCTCCTGGCTCACCCGCAGGTTGTAGGGGACCTTGATGACGATGATCCGCGAGTGGAGGGCCTCGTTTTTCTTGTTGCTGATGAAATGGCGATATTCCGTCTCGTTCGTGTGGGCGATCACCAGCTCATCGGCGGAGATGAGGGCGAAGCGGCCTGCCTTGAAATTGCCTTCCTGGGTCAGGGAAAGCAGGTTCCACAGGAACTTTTCATCGCACTTGAGCATTTCCTGAAATTCCATCATTCCCCGGTTGGCGATGTTCAGTTCGCCGTCAAACCGGTAAGCCCGGGGATCCGATTCGGATCCGTAGGTGGCGATGGTGGAGAAATCGATGCTTCCGGTCAATTCGGAAATGTCCTGGGATTTGGGATCGGAGGGGGCGAAGGTGCCGATGCCCACCCGCCGCTCTTCGGAAAACAGGACGCGCTCCACCGGAACCCGGGCGATGTCCCCTTTCCACTCGGTGTCCAGGCGATGACGGCACACGGGACAAAGGGTTCCCTCGATCTGTATGCCATACTCTTCGGAAAATTCACCCCTTAACTCTTCCGGAATCAGGTGCAGGGGTTCCTCGTGCATGGGACACCCTTTGATTCCGTAAACGGCTCCGGCATCGGTGCGGGTGTACTTTTCCAATCCTCGTTTCAGCAGGGAAACGATCGTGGATTTCCCACCGCTGACGGGTCCCATCAGGAGCAACAACCGCTTGCGGACGTCCAGCCGCTCCGCCGCGGGTTGAAAGTATTCTTCCACCAGGGTTTGGATGGTTTCCTCCAACCCGAAGAGTTCTTCGCTGAAAAATTTGTAGATACGACGTTCGCCGGACTCCTCCACCCCGGCGTCCCGGATCATCCGATAGATGCGGGCGTGGGCGTGCTGGGCGATATGGGGCCGCTCTTTCACCATTTCCAGGTAGTCCTGGAACGTGCCTTCCCATTTCAGCGCCGCCTCCTGCCGCTGATAAACGCTCAGTTTGTCCAAAAACGCCATGGGTCTTCACCTCTTTTTGGTTTCCCGCTGCACGGACGGGCTGTCCACAAGCTCCCATCCCCGGCCCCACAGGCCTTTTCCCGGGAGGGGAAAGCAGCCGCGACGGTGTGAGCGGCAGCGGAACGATCCGGCGGAAGGCAAGATCTTCCGTTACTACTATTATTCCCTTATTTTCGTAAATCAAAAATAGTTTGTTTCTTCCAATCTGTTTAATACGCCAAAAAAGGAAATATTTTTCAGATGCGTTAAGTGCCGTCGGAATCGGGCTCGGGGCAGGGGGAGGTTCCGCCCGCGCTTCCGCTTTTTTTAAAGGAATCGTCCGCCCGCAAAGGTTTTACGGACGTTTTTTCCCCTTCTTGCCCTGAACATTCCCTGAGAAGTGCGATACAATAAGGGTGCAACAAGAGCGAAAGGGGATGGCAAGGGTGGAAAATCCGAGCCGGGAAGAAATCAAACGGATACTGGAGACGAAGCGGCGGATCGCCGTCGTCGGTCTTTCGGACAATCCGGAGCGCACCTCTTATCAGGTGTCCAAAGCCATGCAGGAGGCGGGATATGAGATCATTCCGGTCAACCCGAGGATCAAAGAAGCCCTGGGTGTTCCGGCTGTCGGTTCCCTGAAGGAAATCGAAGGCCATGTGGATATCGTCAACGTTTTTCGGCGGAGCGAATATCTTCCGGAAATTGCCCGCGAGGCGGTGGAAATCGGAGCCGATGTGCTGTGGGCCCAGCTGGGGGTTGTCAACGAAGAGGCGTACCAATACGCGAAATCCCACGGCATGACGGTGATCATGGACCGCTGCATCAAAGTGGAACACGCCATTTTGATCGGCAAGCGGTGATCATGTCCCGGAGATGAAAGGAGAAGGGAAATTGCGCGTTTTGATCGCTCCCGACTCGTTTAAGGGAAGCATGAGCAGCCGGGAGGCGGGTGAGCGGATGGCCGCCGGTCTGCGCGCAGCCCTTTCCTCGGCGGAGGTGGAACAGGTTCTTCTGGCCGACGGCGGGGAGGGAACGGTGGATGCCCTGGTCCGGGCCTGCGGAGGGAAGAAGGTGTTTCTCCGGGTGACGGGGCCCTTGGGGGATCCGGTGGAGGCGGCCTACGGTTTGCTGGCTGACGGCAGGGTGGTGCTGGAGGTGGCGGCGGCGTCGGGGCTGCCGCTGGTCCCGGAAGGGAAGCGGGATCCGTGGCGGGCGACCTCCCGGGGAACGGGGGAGCTTTTGCGCCACGCCTTGAAGCACAATCCTCCCGAGATCGTGATCGGCTTGGGCGGCAGCGCCACGGTGGACGGAGGGATCGGTCTCCTGCAGGCGCTGGGGGTGCGCTTCCTCGATCGGGAGGGACGGGACGTGCCTGCGGGGGGACAGGCGCTCGGCCTGGTGGAGCGGATCGACGCTTCCGGGATCGATCCCCGGATTTTTCACACGCGGATCGTTGCAGCCTGCGATGTGGACAACCCGCTCACGGGTCCCGAAGGGGCGGTGCCCGTCTTCGCCCCCCAGAAGGGAGCCGGACCTGAGGTGCTTTCCCGGCTGGCGGCGGGGATGGAGCATTATGCCCGACAGCTGGACGCCGCCGGAAAACCGGTTTCCCGCCTTCCGGGGGGAGGGGCGGCCGGGGGAGTGGGCGCCGCTCTCGCCGCCCTCTGCGGGGCGGAGCTCGTTTCCGGCTTTCCTCTGATCGCCCGGGTGATGGCCCTTGAGGAGAAAATCGCCGTCAGCGATCTCGTCTTGACGGGCGAAGGACGCATGGACGGCCAGTCCCTCCACGGGAAGGCGCCGGTGGGATTGGCCCGGATGGCCAAGCGGCACGAGGTGCCCGTCGTCGCCTTCGCCGGAGCCGTCGGCGAGGATGCGGAGCGGCTTCATCGGGAGGGATTCGCGGCGGTGCTGCCCATCGTCGACGGGCCGATCCCGTTGGAGGAAGCCATGAGGCGGGGCGGGGAACTGCTGGAGCGGTCCGTCTACCGCTTTTTTCGGGGAGCGGCCGCCATCGGCCGGTTGCTGGACCGGTCTTCTCCGCCGGAAGAAGAGAGTGCCCGCATCCATGATCTGTGAAGGGGACTTTTGCCATCGTTTTCCCCGTCGCCCAAACCGTGCTATAATGGGAAGAACTGTTAAGGGATCATCAAGGGGGTTTTCAGCGTGCCCGCCGAGCAGACCAAACAATTGTGCAGGCTGGCGAAGGACCGGTTGAAAGAGGCGATTCGCCTGCTGGAGGATTTTTTGAACTATACCCACATTCCCCGACTGATGGAGGAAACGCCGGAATCGGAAAAGGAAGGAATGGAGGAGTATTACCGGGAATATTTGTCGGACCTTCGGGTGCTTTTGGTATCCTGTCAGGTGGCCTATGAGAAGGTCAGTCTGGTGTTGCGCCGCGCCACCTTCAAACGGGAATTTGCGGAAAAAGTGTTGAGTGAAATTGTCCACGGCTGCATCTACAATTTCTATTACCCGCGCAACGAAGTATATGAAGAGGACGGCCGCTATTGCTACACCCAACAGGAGGCGATCAAGTTCCGGCGTCAACCGGCCGAATCCCTGCGCAAACTGACGATCGATCTGTCCCGCATTTTTGAAATCCTGCGCGATGAATTGGATTATTACGAAACCGACTACATCACCCGGCTGCGGATGTTGAAGATGGACTGAGGTCGCGGGTGTTTCCGAAGGGATGCCACATGAGGGATGCCACATGCTGTGGGCCCTTTTTTTTCCGGATTTGTCGAAAATCCGTGACAAAATTTGTCGGATACGGTACAATCAAATGGAGCGGTGGTCTTTGCACGGTTTCATCGAGGGAAGAGGGGGAATCGAAATGTCCGGATCCGGGATGACACTCCAGCACGATTTAAAATTTTATCCGTCGGACAAGCCGTTGGCGGAGAACGACTATCGGCGGGAGAAAGAACGGATTTTGCGGAAGGTTTCATCGGACCCGAACCCAGACCACTATCTGGAGCTGGCTCAGCTGGAGTACCGCAGGGGATTGTACGAGGAATCCAAGAAAGCGGTGGAGAAAGCGCTTCAGGAACGTCCGGACTTCCCGGAGGGCGAGCTTTTCTTGTCGAAAATCCTGGAGAAGATGGACAGGGAAGCAGAAGCGGAACAAGCCTTTCTCAAGCTGATGGAACGGCATCCCTCCTACAGTTGCGCATACCGGGAATACGCCCGGTTTCTGCTGGAGAAAAAAGAGCAGACCCACCGCGCGGAATGCCTTTTGCTGCGCGGATTGGAGCTGAATCCGCAGGACGGTCTCGCCCATGCGCTTCTGGCTGAAATTTATGCGCAAACCGGCCGCGAAAGGCAGGCCGTGCTCCACCTGCGCATCGCTTCCCGCCGTGACGGAGACACCTATTTGCACCAGAGCTGCGGCAAGGTATTTTTTCAGATGGGGAAATACAGCGAGGCGGCGGAGCAGTTCCGCCTCGCCTTGATGGCCGATCCCCGAAACAAGACGGCGAGAAGCCAATTGAAGCTGGTTTTGAAATTGCAAAGAAAAGGAATTCTTTCTTTGGCAAAAATTCCATGGCTGAGAAGAAGCAATCCGGCGGGAGAAAGGTAAAATCGCAATCCTTTTGAAAAAAACATCAGGCAAACATCGACAAATTTCGTTCTTTGTGCTATGATATTCGTGTAGGCGGGTTGATCTCCTCGCTTACTACCACGCTTCTAAACTCCTTAATCTTGACCCTCTTTCACTTGGACCAGGGCGGCTTATCCTGGTCTTTTGTTTTTATACCACCTTTTCTGTAACAAATAACCCCTTTCAACCATTTTGTTTTTTAAAAATATTGCCCCCGCACGACTCCTTCATTGACGTTCCCGTCAAACCTTCAGTAATCTGAAAGAGAGGAAACCCTCACCATGAGGTTGGAAGGGGGAGAACTGGGATGGGGGACAACGACTATTTCGTGCTGCGGGGATCCGTCGTCCTGGCCGACGGGATTCTGGAAGAGGGGATGGTGGTGATTCGGGGGGAACGGATCGCATATGTGGGACCGCCGCTGTCCCGATTCACGGATCCCCGGAGGGAGTTTTCCGTCTCCGGTTATATTTGGCCCGGACTGATCGATCTTCATGTGCACGGAGCCGGGGGAGCGGACGTGATGGACGCCACTCCGAAATCCCTGGCGACGATTTCCCGGACGCTGGTTCGACACGGCGTGACCGGATTTTTGGCGACGACGGTGACCATGCCGAAACATCGGCTTGAGCAGGTATTCCATACCGTGGCGGAGGTGGCCTCTTCCCTGGAGGGAGCCCGGGTGCTGGGAATCCACCTGGAGGGCCCCTGGATTTGTCCTCGCCATCGGGGAGCGCAAAATCCCGAATACATCGTCGATCCCGATCCGGAGGAGGCGATGTGGGCGCTGAAAAATTCCAGGGGAATGCTGCGCGTCGTAACGATGGCTCCCGAACGCCCGAAGGGATTGGAGACGGTCCGCCTCCTCTCGTCCAAGGGGGTGATCGTTTCCATCGGCCATACCGGGGCCACCTACGAACAGGCCCTGTCGGCGATTGACGCGGGCGCCTCCCAGGTGACCCACTGCTTCAACGGGATGACCGGCCTGCACCATCGGAGCCCGGGGGTGGCCGGAGCCGCGCTGACGGAAGATCGCCTCTACGCGGAGCTGATCGCCGACGGGTTCCACGTCCACCCGGCGGTGATCAAACTTTTGGCCACATTGAAGGGAGACAGCGACAAACTGATTCTCATTTCCGACGGCATCCGGGCCGTCGGAATGCCGGACGGGGAATACGAATTGGGCGGCCTGCCGGTGTTTGCCCGGGAGGGGAAGGTGGTTCTGGCCGACGGCAGCCTCGCCGGCAGCCTGCTCACCCTGGACCGGGCTGTGCGGAACATGGTGGAATTCACCGGCATGCCGCTTTGGAAGGCGGTACGGATGGCTTCCCTCGTCCCTGCCCGCCGCTTGGGATTGGACGGGGATCTGGGCAGCCTGGAGACGGGAAAACGCGCCGACCTCGTGGTGACGGACGAATCGTGCCATGTGTTGAAGGTGTGGATCCGCGGAAAGTGCGTCTATGACCGGGAAACCTCCTACGATTGATCTCTTATTGCACGGACATCCGCTCGCGTTTCAGAGAAACTTGCGAAGATCCCGCTATCTGCGGCGGGATTTGAGACGGCCGTCTTTCCCCGCTTGGGAATCGGGGGCGATTTCTCGCCTTCGAGGCGGATCGCCCGACGAAAAATCGCTCTTTCCGGGCACTTTGCCAACAGCCTGAAATCCCGCCTCCTACGGCGGGATTTTTTTTCTATCAGAGGGGGCACCATTTGTCGGGCAGGACAATACACTATAACAGAGCCATGTCAGATAGGGGAGCAAAGGGGGGAAAACCTTGAGAGGTCGCTGTTGGACAAAAAAAGAGGATCAAATATTGGCGGAGACCGTTTTGCGCCACGTGCGCGAAGGAAGCACGCAGCTGGAAGCCTTTGAAGAAGTGGCGCGCAAATTGGGGAGAACACCCGGAGCGTGCGGATTCCGGTGGAACGCCGTGGTCCGGCGCAGGGAAGAAAAAAATTTCCTCGAGGCGAAAAAGCAGCGGCTCGCCAAACATTTCAAAAATAGACGGACGGATACGGTCGATTCCCTCAAACATCTGATTCAGATGCTTCGTCGGCACGAAAAGGAGTTCCATGCCTTGGTGGATCACGTCAATCAATTGGGAAAGCAATTGGAAGAGAAGGAGAGGGAGTATGAACGGCTCGCCGAGGAGAATCGCCGGCTGACCGAACAGCTGGAAACGGTGGACCGGCTCAGGGAACTATTGACGGAGCGGTATTCCGAATTGTTCCAACTGCTCAGCAGTGTCCGTCCGGACAAGGAACCCGACGGCGATGCCGTGGTGCACGCGATTTCCTCCGCCGCGGAATCTTCGGAAGGGAAGACGGATGCGGACACGGGGGAAAAAAATCGAACATAAATTGAAGGAAACATGAAGCCGAAAGGGTGTTATCTTTGAACGAAACCCGTCGGCAGGCCGGTCGGGACCGAAGGCGCGGAACCGAAAAAACTCCCCGATCATTGAAGCCCGCGGTGTCGCAGGCGCGCCAGGGCATGGACAGATGGGATCTTAAAAGGCTCGCCGAACGAATGGAGCAGCTGGAGAAGAAACAGCGCCTGCTCGTCGCGGAAGCCGCCCGTCTGCGGGAGGAGAACCGCTTCCTCCGGAAGGAAGTGAAAATCCTGGGGGACGTGGTGCTGGAAGTTTACCATTTTTTGTACCAGCTGCTGGGAAAAAAGCCGCCGGACGGCCGGATCCATTCGAGGGCGGATCGGTCCTGACCGCCGCAGGACGCGGAGTTCCTTTGCCCGGGCAGAGGAAGAGGCCCCTTTAACCGCTGGAGACGCTGGGCCGTCATCCCGCGGCTTTTTTGTCGGCGGGACGGTGCGAAATTGGGCGGGCGGGCTTGGGCAAAAGCAGTTGTCATGTGCTGCGCTCCCACATAAGTTGAAAGGAGCCAATCACAGATGGGAGGAATAGCGGGCATGGCAAACAAGGGCCCTTCCGTGAAGGAATTGACCCAGATGATCAATTCGGTTCTGGGCCAGTCGGTGCTCACGGAACAACAGATGAACCAGATTCTTCAAGGCGCGAAAAAAGCCCACCAGCAGGGGGGGATGGGTGCGGTCCTGGATTACCTGATGAGGGTGACCCAGGTCGATGTGAGCAAACAGGAACTGAAACAGTTTGCCGATTCGATCCGGTCCAATCCGAAGGTGGGAATGGACATTCTTCAGGGGAAGCGGTCTCCCGGTTCGGTCGGGAGAAAGCGGCGCAGATGACTGAGAAGGGGCCGTCATCCGGCGATGACGTCCCCGTTTTTTTGTGCTAAGGGCCGCATCGCCTTTCATAAGCCCCGGGCCAATGATCCATACTATGATCAGCTTGGAAAAAGGAGGGAACAGGTTGGAGCAGCTGACCCAGATGGAGCTTCTTCAGGTGCAGGAACTGCTGAAGGTGGAGGAGCTGGCTTCCCGGAAGTATCAGCGGTATGCCGAGCAGTGCAAGGATGACGAACTGAAGCGGATGTTCCGGGAAGCCTCCGACCTGCACCGGCAGCACATGGACACGCTGGTGCAGGAGATGCGCCGGCACAGCGGAAGAGCGGACAGGTCCCACTGATCGCGGATAGCCGGGGGAAAGATCCCTTGCAGGAGGGAGGTTGTCCAAATGGATTTTTTGGAACGGGAAATGGCTCAGGATATGCTGCTGATGGAAAAGCAGCTGACGCAATCCTACACCACGGCGGAGACGGAATGCGCCAACGAGGGCCTGCGGAAAACGTTGCACCGGCTCCACGAGGATACGGAATCGATGCATGCCCGGTTGTTTCACGCGATGCATCAGCGGGGATGGTACCAGACGCCGGTTGCCGGACAGCAGGCGATTGAAACGGCCATTCTCTCCTGGGAGCAGAAGGAGTTGAGGGGAGAACGGCGGGAAACCCCGCGATGATGCGTAGAGGTTTTGCCCGCGTGGACGGTTTTCGAGGGAAAGGAGGGATCCGATGATCTCTTGGCTGATGCACCGCATGACCAATGTGGTGGTGGACGCAATCGTCAACCGGGTGCTGCAGGACCCCTATACCGAGAATCTGTTTTCTTTCCTCACCATCGCCCAGAAACTGACGCCGCGGGCTATCGTGGAGGCGGGGATGCGGGCGGAATCGGGAAAACCCCTGGAACGCCCCCTGGGCAGTCCGGTGGTTTTGTCCCCCTGGGAGAAGCTGCTGTTCAATCCCGTTCACCTGTACCGTCTTCCCACCCCCGACGGGGTGCAGATTGCGACGGAGGTGACGATCGGCCCGAGGGCCCGGAGGCCCTTGACGCTGGAGATCCCGGTGTTGATTTCCGGAATGTCCTACGGCGGCGCCCTCGGATTGAAGGCCAAGATCGCCCTGGCCCGCGGCGCCTCCCTGGCCGGGACGGCCACCAATTCCGGAGAGGCGCCCTTGATCGAAGAAGAGCGGAAGGAAGCCAAGTTCTTCATCGGCCAGTACAACCGGGGCGGGTGGATGAACACGGATGAGCAATTGAAGCGGCTGGATGCCATTGAAATCCAATTGGGGCAGGGGGCTCAGGCGGCGGCGCCGATGGGCACCCGTTCCTGGCAGATCGATGAAACCTTCCGGAAACGGTTCAACCTGGCCGAGGGGGAAGACGCCCGGATCCACACCCGCCTGCCGGGGATGAACCGGGTGGAGGATTTTCCGCCGCTGGTCCGGGAGCTTCGGGAGCGTTACGGCGTCCCGGTGGGACTGAAAACCTGCGCCACCCACTATCTGGAGCGCGAGATTGATGTGGCGCTGGAGGGGGGAATCGACTATATCGTCGTGGACGGTGCGGAAGCGGGAACCCACGGCGGGCCGACGATCCTTCAGGATGATGTGGGTTTGCCCACCCTGCACGCCCTGGCCCGAACCGTCCGCCATCTGGAGCGGCGGGGCGTGAAGCGGGATGTGTCGGTGATCGCCGCCGGGGGATTGACGACGCCGGGCCATTTTCTCAAGGCGATGGCTCTCGGGGCGGATGCCGTCTACATCGGTTCGATCGCCCTGGTGGCGATGCTCCAAACCCAGATGAACATCGCCTCCCCCTTTGAACCTCCGGTTCAGACGGTTTTGTACCACGGGAAGTTCAAAGAGGACATCGATGTGGAAAAGGGAGCGGAGCACCTGGCCAAATTTCTCAAATCCTGCGTCGAGGAAATGAAAATGGTGGCTTACGCCCTGGGCAAGACGGATCTCAATCAGATCGACCGGAGCGACCTGGTCTGCGTCGATCGGGAGCTGGCCCGCCTTCTGGGTGTCGACTACGCGGGGCTGCCCCGGGAGGAGCAACATCTGGCCTGGACGGAAGAGAAGGATCCCTGGGATTTTGCCAAACCCATTTCGGGAGAGCCCGGGCGGGCGAGGGAGGCCGAGGCCCCGCCGCCGGTTCATTGAAAAAACCCTGCGGTCCGTGGTCAAGCCCCAAAAATGTAGACACGTAAAAACACCCGGCTTATGCGGCGTGCTGACGCCTGTATTCTACAGGCGTCAGCTTGTTTAATTTCAGTTGAAGCCGCTCCTCGTTGTAAAAACGAATATACCTTTGAATTAGGATTTGAGCCTGCTCAGTATCTTGGATATGATGGTGTTGGAGAGCTTCTGTCTTTAAGTGGGAGAAGAAGCTCTCGATTGGGGCATTGTCCAAGCAATTGCCTCTTCTTGACATGCTGGATCTGAGGCCAAACTGAGCTAGCATGTGATGGTAGTCATGGGACGTGTACTGGAAACCACGGTCACTGTGAAGGATGGTTCCAGACACGTCCGCTCTTTTTT
>NZ_FOOK01000034.1 GCF_900113175.1 Planifilum fulgidum
TAGGACATCATTCTCCAGTCGCAGCCTTTTGACTTCCCGTTCCAGGTCCTTGTACTCTTTCCGCCTCCCTCTGTGCTCCATTAGCCCAAAATCGCCCTGTTCCCGGTATTTCCGCATCCAGATCTTTAATCGCCCCACCTCTTGAATCCCCAGCTCTTCAGCAATCTTTGCCTTGGGAATGCCCTGAAGCCTCATTTCCACTGCCTTCTTTTTCAGTTCAAAGCTATATGTCTTGAATTTCTGTCCTTTTCTTGCCACGAAAATCACCCCTTAAAGTAATTTTCACAGGGGTGTTTTCCTGTGTCTACTTTAAGGGGTGCACTTCACTACCGGCAGGGTGTTTTCCCTTTTTCAGGAACGGTTGCGGGGACGGGCCGGTTCGAGATTGACCCTCGCCCCGTTGATTTTCGATTGGCGCAGAGCTTCGAAAACAAAGGGGGCCACTTCCTTCGGAACCTCCACAAAGGAAAACCGGTCGTAAATGTTGATCCGCCCCACCTGTTTGGCCGAAATCCCCGCCTGTTCCGATATCATTTTCACCAATTCCTGGGGGCCGATGTTGGCGTTGCGTCCCAGGTTCACAAAAAAGCGAACCATTCCGGGCGCGGCCCCCGTCTCGCCGAAATCGTAGGCGGAATCCGCACTTTCGGTCAGCCGATCGGCAAAGGCCAGATACAGCGCGGCGACCGCGACGGTTTCCGGGCTGTGCCGGGCCGTCAACTCCCGCACCATTTCCCGGAACAGGGAGAAATCCTTCTCCGACCGAATCGTCTCCTCGACCTGGGCGATCCACGCCTGCTGCTGCTTCTCGGCCACTTCCTCCAGACTGGGAACCTCCCGCAGCTCCAGCCGCTGATGAATGCCTTCCTCAATGGAACGGAGCTGCTTCATCTCCCGGGGAGTGACCAGCGTGAGGGCGACTCCCGTCCTGCCCGCCCGCCCGGTGCGGCCGATGCGATGCACATAGCTCTCGGTGTCCTGGGGAATGTCGTAGTTGATCACGTGGGAGACGTTTCCCACATCAATCCCCCGCGCGGCCACATCCGTGGCCACCAGGAGCTCGATCTCCTTCTTCCGGAAGGCGCTCATCACGCGATCCCGCTGCTGCTGGGGAAGGTCGCCGTGCAGCCCCCCGGCCAGATATCCCCTGGCCTGAAGAGCTTCCGCCAGTTCATCCACTCCCTTTTTGGTCCGGCAAAAGAGGATGGCCAAATCGATGTCCTCGCTGTCCAGAATCCGGCACAGCGCCTCCAGCTTGTTGCTCTCCAACACCCGATAATACACCTGTTCGATGACGGGCACGGTCACTTCGCCGCGGCTGACCGTGACATAGCGGGGTTTCCGCATATACTTTTTCGCCAGCTGCCGGATGGCGGGGGGCATCGTGGCGGAAAAGAGAAGGAGCTGCCGATGTTCGGGCAAATATTTCATCACCGCTTCGATGTCGTCGATAAAGCCCATGTCCAGCATCTCATCCGCTTCATCCAGAACCATGATCTCCACACGGCTCAGGTTCAGCGTCCCCCGGCGGAGATGATCCAAAATCCGTCCCGGCGTCCCGATCACCACGTGGACACCCTGCTGAAGCGCCTTGATCTGCCGTCCGATCGACTGCCCGCCGTAGATGGGAAGGGTTCTCACCCTCTTAAGCCGACCGATTTTTCGCATCTCCTCCGAAATCTGAATCGCCAGCTCCCTCGTGGGGGCTAAAATCAGGCTTTGCACCTCGCGGCGGCGGGGATCGATCCGCTCCAGAACCGGAATGCCGAAGGCGGCGGTTTTTCCCGTTCCGGTCTGCGCCTGGCCGATCACATCCTCTCCTCGCAACACCAGCGGGATGCATTCCTCCTGAATCGGGGACGGTTCCTCAAAGCCCATGTCGGCGATTCCGCGCAGGATCGCCGGATCCAAGTCAAACATGTCGAAACGCTTCATGTCTGAGCTTCACCTTTCTTTAATCGTTCCTGTAGAATGAAAAGTGCATATTTTGCCGCACGCAACTGGATCCCCTGGCGGTTCCCGCCGAGACGGAGCCGGTACGCGCGGGTGGGTCGCCCCTCTTCCGCACAACCGATGTACACCAGTCCCACCGGCTTGTCCTCCACCGGATCCGGACCCGCCACACCGGTCACGCTGACGGCCAAATCGGAACCGAAAAGCTCCCTCGCGCGCTCCGCCATGGCGAGGGCCGTTTCCATGCTGACCGTCCCGTATCGCTCGATCACCCCGGAGGGGACTTTCAGAACCCCTTCCTTCGCATCCGGCGTGTAACTGACCACGCCCCCCTTCACCGCTCCGCTGCTTCCCGGCACCGTCGTCAGCATGCGGCTGATCAAGCCGCCGGTGCAGCTTTCCGCAAGGGCCAGAGTCCTCTTCCGATCGAGGAGACGCCGGACCACCAGCTCCTCCAGCGACAATTCCCCTTCCCCGTAACAAAAGCCGCCCACCCGCTTCATGATTTCCCGGCGGACGGGTTCCATCAGCCTCTCCGCTTCATCCGCGTCGCGGGCCTTGGCGGTCAAGCGCAGGGTCACTTCCGCCTCCTTCGCCAGCGGAGCGACGGTCGGGTTGCTTTGGTTTTGAATCAGATCCTTGAGGCGTTCCTCCAGATGGGATTCTCCGATCCCGAAAAAGCGGTAAACCCGGGAGATGATCACTTCATCGCCGGGCAGAAGGGAGAGCAGGAAAGGCCTCACTTCCTCCTCAAACATCGGAATCAGTTCTCCGGGGGGGCCCGGCATCAGCACGTAAGTGGTGCCTTCGTGCGTGACGGCCATGCCCGGGGCCGTTCCGTTGCGGTTTTCAAAAACCGTCGCGCCTTCAAACACCAAGCCCTGTTTGTAGTTGCCGGGGGGAACCGACGAGCCGAAGCGGGCGAACAAGGCTTCCATCCGGGCAATGGACGGCGGATGCGGGACGAGGGGAAGCCCCAAAACCTCCGCAAGGGCTTCCTTGGTCAAATCGTCCTCGGTGGGACCGAGTCCCCCGGTGATCAAAACCAGATCGGACCGGGATCCGGCCAAACGGAGCGTCTCCTTCAGCCGTTCCCGGTTGTCTCCGACGGCGGAATGGTAATACACGTTGATTCCCAGCTCGGCGCATTCGCGGGAGAGATAGGCGGAATGGGTGTCCACAATTTGACCCAGAAGCAGCTCCGTTCCAACCGCAATGATTTCGCCGCGCATACAACCCTCCTGTTTTTCCGATCGGATGACGAAAAGGGCGGAGCCCCGCCGCCCGGCGGGGGCTGGCCCTCACCGGTGTTTGGAAAAGCGGATGACCTTCCAATTTTTAATGAAATAATCTACACCGGACCAGACCGTGATGATCACGGCGGCCCAGGTGATGATTCCCGCAAAGGGAAAGGCGAAGGACGAAAAGGGAAAATTGTTGATCATCAGGGCGACGATGGCGACGATTTGGACGATCGTCTTCAGCTTTCCCCAGGGGCTGGCGGCAATCACCTGGCCCTCGGCGGCGGCGATCATGCGCAGTCCGGTTACCGCAAACTCCCGGCTGATGATCACAATCGCCACCCATGCATCCAACCGCTGCATCTCCACCAGCGAAATCAGCGCTGCGGAAATCAGCAACTTGTCCGCCAGGGGATCCAGCAGTTTCCCCAAATTGGTCACGAGCTTCCGTTTCCGGGCGATATATCCGTCCAGCCCGTCCGTGACGGCGGCCAGAATGAAGATCAGGGCGGCGATGATCTCGCTGACGGTGATCACCCCTTGCCCGAACTGAAACTGGCCGAGATTGAACCGGACCAGAAGGAAAAACATCACCACCGGAACCAGAAAAATGCGGGCCAGCGTGATCTTGTTGGGCAGATTCACGTCAGAGAACCTCCCCCGCGAGGTCGAATTCGAATGAATGGGTGATCCGGGCGCGAACCACTTCGCCGATGGGCAACCCTTGACCGCGGACAAACACCTCGCCGTCGATCTCCGGGGCGTCATACTGGGTGCGTCCCAAATAAACATCGTTCCGCCCATCGTAGGATTCGATCAACACTTCCAAATCCCGTCCGACATGCCGCTGATTCCGCCGGCTTGAAATCCGGCGCTGCAATTCCATCAGCCGGTGGGCCCGCTCCTCCTTGACCTCCTCCGGAACGTGGTCGGGCAGCCGGGATGCGGGCGTTCCTTCTTCGTTGGAATAGGTGAAGACCCCCAAACGATCGAACTCCACCTGCCGCACGAATCGGAGCAGGTTCTCAAAATCCTCCTCCGTCTCACCGGGGAACCCAACGATGATCGAAGTGCGGATCGCCACATCCGAAATGCGGGCGCGAATTTGCTCGATCAAAGACAGGATGTCGCGCTGCCTGCCCGGACGGCGCATGCGCCTGAGAATGCGATCTTCGCTGTGCTGCAGGGGCATATCGATGTACTTGCAGATTTTCGGGTTGGAAGCGATCGTCTCCAGAAGCTCTTCGTTGAAAGCACCCGGATAGAGATAATGAAGGCGAACCCAGCGTATCCCTTCCACTTCGGAAACGCGGTTCAGAAGGGAGGCGAGGGCCGGAGATCCATACAGATCCACTCCGTAGTTGCTGGTGTCCTGAGCGATCAGGATCACCTCCCGCACCCCCTCCGCAGCCAACTGCTCCACCTCGCGCACAATGCTTTCGATGCTTCGGCTGCGAAACGCTCCGCGCATGATGGGGATACTGCAAAAAGTGCAGGCGTTGTCACACCCCTCGGCAATTTTGACATGGGCAAAATGGCGGGGAGTCAACCGCTTTCGCGGGAGAGCCCGTTCATACGAAAAAACGGGGTTGCCTACAAACACCGGCCGTCGACCCGAAACGGATTGGGCAATCACCTCCGCGATCCTGGCAAAATCGCCCGTCCCCACGATTCCGTCAATCTCCGGAATCTCCCTCATCAGTTCCTCTTTATAGCGCTGGACCAAACACCCGGAAACGATCAAACATTTCACCCGTCCCGTTTCCTTCAGCGCCGCCAAATCCAAAATGGTGTTTATCGATTCTTCCTTGGCGGCATCGATGAATCCGCATGTATTCACAATCACGACGGTGGCGTCGTTCGGATCTTCCACCAGCTCGTGGCCTTGCTGATCGATCAGTCCCGACATGATTTCAGAATCCACGAGATTCTTTTCGCATCCCAACGTGACAATCGCAACTTTTTCCGGCATCGCATTTCCTCCAAAAAATGGGCACCATCTCTGACATTCTTCCGTAAGTATATACGATGCCCATTCGGCATGTCAAAAAGCTAGGTCGTCTTCTGCTTATCCTCATCCTTCTTCTCACCGGCCTTCTTGTCCAGCCGGAACTGGTATGTCTGAGCCTCTTTCTGCTCCTTCGTGTCCACCAGATATCCGTTGACCTTAAGTTCAATCTTGTCCGGCTTGCCCAGATGCAGGGAGATCCATTCGGAGTGGGTGAAGGTTTCCGTTTGGCCCGCCTGAATGTAACCGTCCTTCATCACCGAACCGGTCGGCCCCCCTCCCCGTGCGCGAAACCAGCTTTCGGACGAAGCTTTGATGGTGATCACCACCTCGTCCGCATTGCCGATAACATATTCGTCGCCGTGTTTGTTCGACTCCGACGTCTTCACCAGCCGGAGCGACACGTCGCTTCCTTCCCCGGACATAGAAGCCGCCCGGGACGAACCGCTCTCCTCCGAAGGAGAAGCCTCCTCCGGCTCCTGCGACGCTTCCGCGGAAGCCGACTCGCCGCCTTCCGGAGCGCTCCCGGAGAAAACGAAAAAATAAAGCGTGGATAAAGCGCCCGACAGAAGAATCAGCAATATGACGCCAAACAATAATGGCTTGGAGGAAATGACTTTCAATAGGGACGGTTTTCCGACTTTCGCCCGTTCTTTCCTCGCGTGCCGCTCCTTCCGGCTCGGCAGGGAGCGTTTGGAGGCCCCGGCGGTGATAATCTGTGATTTCTCCTCGAAATAGCGCAAAATCGGATCCGGAGAAACTCCGAGACACTGCGCGTAGGCGCGTATGATCGCCCGGGCATAGGAATGTCCGGGCAACGCGGAATAGTCTCCCTCTTCGATGGCCTTCAGATAGCGGGATTGCACGCGGATCTTTCGCTCAACATCCTCCAGGCTGAGACCGGCCGCTTCCCGCGCCCGCCTCAGCTCTTCCGCTGGATTGGACATGGACTGACACCTCCCGACCTTGCGTCCCGTTCCCCACCGCAAGGCCCACGGGCCCTGAAAAACTCACGGGGCAGGGAACTCGATGAAACGCCGTGGAAAGGGATGCGCACCCTGCCCCTGGATTCTCCGCTTTCTATTCGGACCGTTCGATGCGGATCATCTTGGAAGCCTCGATGGGCTGTCCGTTCACCTTGATTTGTTTAATTGCCTGCGGCGCCCCAAACTCAATGTACAGATTGGAAGACCCGTCTGCCGGGTGCTGGTATTTATAGGTCTCGTTATTCCTAAGGGTCACATCCTTCAGATATTTTCCGCCTTCCGGTTGTTCGCGGATCTGCACCCAGCAAACATCGGCGGCCGGTCCGATTTCCACCGACAGCTCGCCCGTGGCCGTGATTTGATAATGAGCCACTCCGCCGCTTTTCTCCACCAGCGACACCTCGGCCTCTTTTCCTTCGTCTTCAGGGGAATCGCTTTCCTGGGGAAGCGGCTCAGCGTTCACATTATCCGGATCGCTTTGTTCCGACGCCGAGCGCGTCTCCGCAGGCGGATCATCCTTCAGGAAAGCATATGCCCCCCAGGCCGCGGCGGGAATCAACAGGGCAATCCCTGCGACCATGCCGATCCGGCGGATTTTCCGGCTGGTTTCTCCTTCCTGGGCTCTCTCCGAACGGCGGGAACGGGAGGATCGCTCCATCGAATAACGGTACGGGGATTCCCGCTCCTCGTCGGGCGAATCGGTGTCCCCCGAAACGTACCCGGCTCCCGATCCCCTCTTCAATTCCAGGCGCATGGTCCGCTCCGCGGATCTGTCCGCTCCCTCCCGCGCCTCACCGGCCGCATCGGGCTCTCCCCGGGATGACAGGCGGGAAAACTTTGATGTGCGGGAAAGATCCTGTATCGCCCTTTGCCGACCCGTGTCCCGGCTTTTTGTCGGATCGCCGGAAACCCGATCCGTGTCGGAAAAAAACTCCCTCCGGGAGGGAGATCCGTAGGAATCCGCATCTCCGGGGGAATGCCCGGTTCCCGGTTTCGCGTTGGTCCTCTGCGACAGCGATTCCATGCGCATGGTCCGCTGCGTGAAACTCCGGCTCCCCCCCTCCCCTTCAAGGGCGTCGCCAGACTCTCCGCGGGGGGAGATGCGGGGATGCGTCGACGTGAAGCGGGATCGATCCTGAACCGCCTTCTGGCGATCCGTGTTCCGTTTTTTCACCGCGTCCTGAGATCCGGACTCACCAGGAATCGGGCGATATTTTTTCAGCAAGTGATGCGGTTCGATACCGACGCACTTGGCATATTGGCGTATGCAAGTGCGCACGAAATAGGGGCTCGGCAATTTGTCGAATTCCCCGTTTTCAAGGGCCATCAAATATCCGATTTCAATGCGGGTTTTATCCCGAATATCCTGTATGCTAAGACCCAGCGATTCTCTCGCTTCCTTCAGCCGGAGACCGATCTCGAGAGACACCCGGCACACCTCCCATGGATTGAGCCACCCCAACAAATCGCTCGTCTCTTTCCTGTTTGAGTATAACCTGCTGCGATCCCCAATGTCAAAGAGCCCCCTGGATCGGGAGCTCATTTCACCAAACGGATGTGAACCACTTTTTGTTTCTTATATTCGCCCACTTTTTTTCCGTTGACCGAGATTTTCACATTCTTGGAGGGTTTCAGCTCGACCCACAAGTCCTCTTTGTCGGACTCGTAGGCAAAGGGAGGAGAACCGGGTTTGATGGTGACCTCTTTCAGCTTCTTGCCCACTTCCTCCTCTCGGATCTCGACCCCGCACTCGCCCTCCGCATCGATTTTCAGCTCAATCTTGTCCGCTTGGGTCAGTTCAAAATGATCGGGACCGTTTTTGCTGGTTTCCGTGGGATATAAGATGGGCTCCTTCTTGCCCGCCTCCGAACCGTCGGCCGATACCTCGGTGCGGTCCCCGGCACTGATGGGTTTCTCTTCTTCTCCCCAGATCAAAATGCCGACGGCCAGAGCGGCAGGAATCAGAAGAACCGTGCCGGCGATGAGAAAGCGGTTATACCATTTGGCGAAGGTTCCTTCCTTTTCCTTCGACGCCGCCTTTCGGCGCCGGGAGAGGTGGGGAACCACTTCGGCCTGTCCGCTGCTTTCATCCACCACCGCGGGCGGCAAGGCGCGCTTTTCAACCGGTTCGGTCGAACGGGGATGCCCGGTCTCACCGCGCAACAGCGCATCCTTGGACCTCGAAAAGCTTCTTGAAGTTCTTGTCAGGTGCGAAGAAGGCTGGGCCGAGGGAGGATTGGCGGGAAACGATTCGGCGCCGGGAAAACTTTCCCGGGAAGCGCCCTCCCAGCCCTGCGTCCGTCCGTTTGAAAAGGAGGACCGGGAAGAGATGTTTTCCGGCCGCTTCGGTTCATGGGGAGGGGACGCCTTCTCCCATCCCCTCGCTGCCCCCCTTCTCGCCCGGTCAGGATGATGCCGTTCCTCCCTTTCCGGCAAGGGCCATTGGCGATATCCCCTCGTATCCATCGAAGGTCGCCGCGGCTCCCGATCCCAACCGCGGGAGAAGGGGCGCTCCGCCTTTTCCTGCTCCGACGCCTGTTCCCGGTATTCCCGCAAGATGGCCGATGCGTCCAACCCGAGGAAATGGGCATAAGTGCGCAGATAGGAGCGGGCGTAAAATGGGCTGGGAAGGGCGTCGAACTGTCCCTGCTCCATCGCCAGCACATACTCTTTCCTGATTCGAATGCGATCCGCCACCTCATCCACGGTCAGGCCGCGGGCCTCTCTGGCCCGTCTGAGCCGGTATCCGATATCCTCCGACACCCAGCCCACCTCCCGAAATGCTGTTCCATCCGATGATTACTTTTTCAGCTGAATGCGATAACTTTTCGCCACATCCTGGGCGGTCGTATCGATCTCCACGCCGTTTACCCGAATCTGCACCGCAGAGGGAACCGTCAGCCGGAACCACAAGAATTTGTCCTTTTTCACCGTCCGGGCGTCTCCCAGTTTCATCGTGTAGGTCTCTTCGGGTTCGTCGGGTTTTTCCCCGTAGAGGAACACGCTCTCCCCTTGGGTCGCTTTCACCTCAAGGACAATCTCGTTGGCTTTGGTCAACTCATAGAGATCGCCGGGAAACCCGGAATCCACTTCCTTGAGAACCAGCTCAGGCGCGTTCGTCTGCTGTGCGGCAGCCGTTCCGTTGCCCGTCTGCCCGTCGTCGGGATTGAATTGCTCCCGGGGAACATTGGAGGAAGCGTTCATATGCTGAGTCCAGTACCAGGCTCCCGAACCCAGGAGAAGGACGCCGAGGGCGGCCACACCCATCCAGATCCCGCCCCGTTTTTTCCCTTTGGCCTCCTGCGGCGGAATCGGAGGTCTGCTGGGCCTTTTCTGCGGCGGAAGTGCTTGTCCCTCCGCCTTGACGATCGGATACGCTCCGCTCCGGAAACGCCCAGTCTGCTGGGAGACGGCAGAGGACCGGGAAGAGACGGAAGGGCGCGTCTCCTCGCGCACTGCCCGTTCCCGACCGGTGACCGCATCCATCTGCACCGTATGAAAATGTCCGGTGTCCTGAGGCGGACGGTAAGAAACCGTGTGCTGGGACGGGCCCGCGGGACCCGACTGCTGGCTCGAATGCTCGGACGGGGCCGCTCCATGGGGATTCGGCCGGGATGCATTCGTGGAAACGGTCCGGAATCGGCCGGTGTTGCTCCGCAATCCACCGCCCGGCTCCGGGCGGACCCTCCGAAACCGCGCCGTCGGGTGGGCTCCCCCTTGATTGAGACGTTCATAGCGTTCCAGAAGGACCTGGGGGTCCATCCCCAGGCACCGCGCATACGTTCGGAGAAAGGCGCGCACGTAAAAGGGGCTCGGCAGCGAATCGAACTGGTCATTTTCCAAGGCATGAAGGTACTCCGCATGGATTTTCGTCTGCTGTTGCACGTCCTCCAACGACAACCCCAACGCTTCTCTCGCCCGCCTCAACTGAGTTCCGATCTCCATAATTCCCACTCCTCGTCTCTCCCCGATTTTGAACCTGCGTCAAAAAGCCGCAAAATCGGAATCCAGCACGTCGTAATCGATTTTTTCCTCAGGGTGATTTCTGAGTTCGATGATCACGTCGAAATCCTCCAGTGTGTACTCGGTCTCGCGGATGAAGATGTCCGGATGTTCGATCACCTTTGTGGCATCCATTTGCAGGATTTCGCGCACCAGCGCATGGTGACGTTCCGTCGAACGGAGCGTGGAAACGATCCCGTCGATGATGAACACGTTGTCGGGACTCATCTCATCCTCCGCCAGTTGACTGCGCACCGTCTGGCGGAGCAGGGTGGACGAGACAAAGGTCCACCGCTTGTTTGCGCAAACGCTGGAGGCCACGATCGATTCCGTTTTCCCGACCCTCGGCATTCCCCGCACGCCGATGAGCTGGTGTCCTTCCCTCTTCATCAATTCCGCCATGAAATCCACAAGCAGCCCCAGCTCGTCCCGCGTGAAGCGGAAAGTCCGCTTGTCCTCCAGGCATTGGTCCAGGTATCGGCCGTGGCGAACCGCCATGCGGTCCAACAACGTGGGAGGGCGAAGCGCGGTGATGGTGATATTGTCAACCCGGTTCAGGATGTGTTTGAGGGCGTGAATTTTTTCCCTGTCGTCGGTTTTGAGCAACATCCCGCGCCGCCGGTCCTCGACTCCGTTGATGGTCAAGATGTTGATGGACAGCATCCCGAGGAGGGAAGCGATATCCCCCAATAGCCCCGGGCGGTTTTTATGTATGTGATATTCAAGATACCACATATTATCTATCATTCGAGACACCTTTCGTCAAATCCTGTCAAATATTCAGTCGAATTGCCAAATATCCCGCTAATTCGCTATATAGTATACCACACGCCTTTAGCTGAGCAAAACCCTGAGCGCGAATGAAATCCTTTTGTAACATAAACGAAACGCCCGTAACGGGGCGTTTCGTTTGAATGGGAAAATATGGGCTTATTTTTTTCCATCATTCAACATTTTCACCATTAATCCGGCCATCACGCGTTGCTCGTTTTGATCCGCCGCGTTCCACATATCCCGGAGCAAACGTTCCTCTTCGTTTTTCGGCTCCACGTCCCTGGCCAGGTAATCCCCGATTTCGTAGGCGAGATTCTGGATGGTTTCCTGGCTCATGCCCATTTTCTCCGCTTGCTTTATCCGTTCGGACAAAAAGTTTTTCCAATCCTGAAAGTTATCCAAGATGGACACGGGTCGCGCCTCCTTTGCATATTGGCTCGCTCTAAGTGTAATATGATCATTTCCCCTTTCCCTTATGCAGGAGGGCGACCCCGCCGGAATCACGGATACCAGCCGCCGTTTACGTGGATCACCTGACCGGTGATGTAGCCCGATTCCGGAAGGCACAAATGGCAGATGAGCGAAGCCACATCCTCCGGCGTCCCCAAGCGGCCGGCGGGAATCCGTTCCGCAAGCTCATCCATCTCCTCCTCGGACAACTGCTCCGTCAGCATGTCCGTCCGTATGGCTCCCGGGGCCACGGCATTGACACTGATTCCGGAGGGGGCCAGTTCCTTGGCCAGCGCGCGCGTCAACCCGTTGATCGCTCCCTTCGCCGCCGAATACAATACTTCCCCGGATCCCCCCGCTTCTCCCCAGATCGAGGAAAGCAGGATGATCCTGCCGTACCGGCGTGCCAACAACTTCGGAAGCGCCGCCCGGACCAGATGAAAGGCCCCCCGCACATGGGTATCCATCACCCGGTCATACTCCTCATCATCCGCATCCTGAACCAGTCCCTTCCCCGCCACGCCGGCGCAATGAATCAGAAGGGACAGATGGCCGAAATACAGGGACGCATGCCGGGCGACGCGCTCCACATCCTCATAGACGCGGACATCCCCCTGCTCCGCCAAAGCCCGGACCCCCTGCTCGCGGCAACTTCGCACCACCTCTTCCGCCGCTTTCCGGGAAGTGCGGTACATCACCATCACATCGGCGCCGGCTTCCGCCAACCGACGGGCCACCGCCGCGCCGATCCCGCGGCTTCCCCCTGAGATCAAAGCCGCTTGGCCCGCGAGGGGTTTCGCCATCCTCCCACCTCCCGCCTTCCGAGCCCGGGGCATCCGACACCGGCCCGCAGGTCATTGGCCAAGGGGCTTCACCATCGAAACCGCCATCCGGTCCGGATCCACGTGTTCGCGAAGGCGGCGGTTGACCTCTTCCGGTGTCAGCTTCTCCAACACGGGAACCACGCGGAACAGATCGCTTTGATTGAAGCGGTAACGGGTGAACTGATTGGCGATCCATTCCGGCGAGTTGAGGGCCCGGAGCATCTGACCCAACCGCTTCTTGCGGATGCGGTGGACGACTTCCTCCGGAATCCCCTTGTCCAGAACGCGGGGGATTTCCTCCTCCACCCGCTTGATCAAGGCGTCGGGATCCGGCGTGTCCCCGCCGATGACGGAAAATCCGTAACCCCTTTCCAGGGAATAATCGAAGCTGAAATTTTCATCAATCAAACCGTCGTCGTACAGCGACTGGTACAGGTCGGAGCCGGGCCCGAACAGGGCTTCCAACACCACATAGGTGGCCGTCTCCTGATTCAGGTAGTCATCCCCCGTCAAGCCGACCCTCGGCTCCTTAAACCCGAACAGGCACTTGGAAACTCCCACGCTCAGCCGAATCTCATGTCGACGGCGGGCGACCTCTTCCGGCTCCTCCGGGAAAAACCGTTCAATCTCTCCCGGAGGGGCAAAGGTTTTTTTCGCCTGATTTTCCTTCACAAGGTCCAAGATCTTTTCGGGATCGACGGGGCCGACGACGAACAGAAGCATGTTGCCGGGATGGTAAAAGGTCTCATAACACGTATACAGCGCGTCCTTGGTGATTCTGGAGATGGACTCCACCGTTCCGGCGATGTCGATCCGCACGGGATGCCGCTGATAAAGGCTTTCGATCAACCCAAAGTAGGCTCGCCAATCCGGGTTGTCGTCATACATCCGGATCTCCTGGCCGATAATCCCCTTCTCCTTCTCCACCCCTTCCTCGGTGAAATAGGGATTTTGGACAAAATCGATCAGGGTCGTCAAATTTTCCTCCACCCGGTCGGTGCTGGAAAACAAGTAAGCCGTCCGGTCAAAGCTGGTGAACGCGTTGGCCGACGCCCCCTGGGCGGCAAAGCGCTGAAAGACGTCCCCGTCCTCCTCCTCAAACATTTTGTGCTCCAGGAAATGGGCGATCCCGTCGGGAACGCGGATCGCTTCCTTCCCGGGGGGGCGGAAATGATTGTCGATCGAACCGTAATGGGTGGTGAAGGTGGCGTAGGTCTTGAAAAAGCCCGGCTTGGGCAATACGTAAACCTGAAGTCCGTTGGGAAGCTCTTCGCGATACAGGATCTCCCCCAGCTGGGAATGCTCAATTCGCTCCATTTTGATCCCCCTTGTCCCGCAAGAAATAGATGGTGTCCAGCTGAACCCGTTCCGCCACCCGGCACACATCCTCCATGCCCGTTTCGCCGATTCCCTTGAGCAGACGATCGAGCGTCCAATCCCTTCCGCTCAGGATGGAATGGTAGGCAAAATCGATCAGCTCGTAAGGGCGGTCCTGGCGTTCCCGCAGTTGATTGGACAAGGTGGCCCGGGTCTGGCTCAGCTCCCGGTCGGAAATCTCTCCCTTCCGCATCGCTTCCAGCTGCTCCCGGATGATGTCCAGCGCTTTTTGATAGTTGGCGATTTCAATCCCCGACTGAATGGTCAAAATGCCCTTGTGGCTCTCCAGCCGGGAAGAGGCGTAGTAGGCCAGGCTGGCCTTTTCCCGCACGTTTAGGAACAGTTTCGAGTGGGGAAAACCGCCGAGGATTCCGTTATACATCAAAAGGGGAACGTAATCGTCATCCCGGATCGTCACCCCGGTGCGACAGCCCATATTCAGCTTCCCCTGAATCACATCCAGCCGTTCCACCACTTCCTTGACCCGGTCGACGGCCGGCTGTTCCCGTTTCACCTCGACGGCAGGACGCTCCCCCTCCGCGTATGGAAACATCTCCCGCACCAGCGAGACCACTTCATCGACGGAGACGTTCCCCACGAAAAAGAAATCGATCGGACGGGTTTCAATCACCTGGCGATAATATGTATACAGATTGTGCTGATCGATCCCTGGAAGATCCTCTGTCCGACCGTAGACGAACAGACCGAAGGGCTCCTTATTGCACATCTCCGCGATGCAGCGCTGGGCGGCATAGCGAATCTTGTCATCCAGAAGACTTTCGATCTTCTGCTTCAGATTCTTCTTTTCCGCCTCCACGTAAGCGCGTCGGAATCCCCCGTCTTCGGTCACGGGACGGGTCAGCACCTCCATCAGAAAGGCGGTCCCTTCCCTCAGCAGTTTCGGACTCTCGGAGAGATACCGGCCGTTGGCGATCTCCAGCCCCACATGCATGATGTGGCGTTCTCCCCGCTTGAACACCTCGGTGTGCAGGGTGGCTCCGTAAAGGTCCTCCAACTTCCGCTTCAACTGCAGCGTGGACGGATAGGAAACCGTTCCGCGCTGGAGCACGCTCGGCAGCAATGCGGTCTTCGTCACCGTCTCCGGCTTCAGCTCCTGCTGGATCATGGCGGCGATGGTGGTGGTCTTAAATTTCTCCGTCGAACAGACGTGAACGCGGACATTTCCAATCGATACCGTCTCGAAAGGCGACACTCCCACGCCGATACCCTCCTTCTCACACACTCCCCGGATGTGAAATGACAACGCCTCTTTCCATTATAGACCAACCAAAATGGGAGCGAAACGGTTGGACATCCCCCTTTTCGCCTTCAGGTAATATCCCCATTTCCGGTCATACTATCAGAGGATACCTCATCAAGGGGGGACCGCCGTTGCGCAACCTGCTGTCCATCCTCCTCACCCTGATTTTGACCTTCCTGTTGATCCCCGTTCGCGCGTCAAAACCGCTCCAATCGCCGGAGCCGTCGCCTTCCCCGCCCCGGGGCGCGGCGCTTTTTGTCGTCGATTCCCTGATGCCGGAGGCCCTGAACGAACTTCTCCGGGAAGGCAAACTGAAAGCCATTCCGTTTCTCATCGATCGCGGATTCTACTGGGATGACGTCATCAGCGTCTTCCCGTCCATGAGCGTGGTGATCGACAGTTCCCTGCTCACCGGCGCCTAACCGGATGAACACCGCGTCCCCGCCCTCGTCTGGTACGACCCCGATTCCCGCCGGGTCATCAACTACGGGGACTCCCCCCGCTCCGTGTGGAAACAGGGACCCTCGACCACCCTGCAGTGGGTGCTGGAAGATTTGAATCAAAAACACCTCAGTCCCCGCGTCTCCACCATCCACGAAACCCTGAAGAGGGCCGGCCTCCGATCCGGCTCGATCAATCTCCTGGTTCACCGGGGATTCGTCACACACCGGGCGCCCCTGCTTGAACGGACCTTAAAAGGCCCCGACCTGCTGGCTCTGGGGCCCATCCTGTCGGAACCGGGCGTCGGAACCTTTTTCAGCGCAAACGCCTTCCGCGATCCCGACACCTGGCAAATCGCCAGGCGGTGGCTTCACCGGAATCCTCCGCCCGATTTTTTGATCGCCTACCTGTCCGACCTGGATAAAAAGGTGCACAAAGAAGGCCCCGGCCACCGGCGTCATCTCCTGGAAATCGACCGCCGGCTGTCCGACCTCCTCTCCTCCTTCGGCTGCTGGGAGCGGGCCCTCGACCGCTACATCTTCATCCTGATGGGGGACAGCGGCCATGTCCCGGTCAAAGAGGACGAAGGCCATCAAATCCGGCTGGAAGAGATCCTGGAAGGCTTCCGCCTCCTTCCCCCGGGTTCCCGCCTGCAACCGGACGAATACGACTTTGTGGTGGCTCCCAACGAACAGCTGGCGATTCTCTATCCGATCCGTTCCTCCGTGCGGATCCGTCCCGTCATCAGGCGGCTTCTTTCGCACCCCGGCGTCGACCTGGTGGTGCATCGGGACGGGGAGATGATCACCGTCCGCAGCCGCAAGGGGATCCTTCGGTTCCGGAAGGGAGGGCCGTGGACCGATCCCTACGGAACCTCCTGGACCTTTTCGGGAAACCCGGGCGTCCTCGACCTTCAGGTCGATCCGGCAAAAAAGCGCGTCGGATTCAGGGCTTATCCCGACGCCTTCCGGCAGCTCCTGGGAGCGGCGGGCGCCCAGCGGAGCCCCTGCCTCCTCGTCACCGCCCGCACCGGATACGAGTTCCGTTACGGCACCTCCCCGGGCCATCCGGGCGGCGGAAGTCACGGCTCCCTGAAGCGCCGGGAAATGCTTGTGCCCCTGATCGCGGGAGGCACGGCGGTCCGGCCCGCCCACCGCCGCATCGTCGACCTGAAGGCGTGGATCCTGACCCTCCTCGAGGAAAAAAAGAAGCCCGGAAAGCGACCGGGGCCGGGCGCAAAAAATTGAACGCCCGCCCGCTTTCCGGGCTTCTTTCGTGCTCACCGCCCGCCCTTTTCGTAGGGCTTTCCGACGGCGGCCGGCGCTTCCGACCTGCCCACAAAACCGGCCAGGGCCAGGAGGGTGAGAACATAGGGCAACATGCTCAGCACTTCGCTTGGAACGACCTGCGTCCATCCGTAAATTTGACCGATCAGCGCTAGGGAGACGGAGAAGCCGAAAAAGATCGCCGCCCCCAGCACTCCCAAGGGGTGCCACTTTCCGAAGATGAGCGCCGCCAGGGAAATAAAGCCCTGCCCCGAGACCGTCGTCTGCCCGAATTCGCTGCCGATGGCGATGGACAATCCGGCTCCCCCGGCGGCCGCCAAAGCCCCGCTGATCATCACGGCAATGTAGCGCATCCGGATCACGTTGATCCCCGCCGTCTCGGCGGCGCTGGGGTGCTCGCCCACCGATCGCAGCCGCATGCCGAAGGGGGTGTGATACAGCACCACATAAGTGGCGATCACCACCAGAAAAGCCAGGTACGTGGTGGGAAATTGATTGAACAGCGCCGGGCCGATCACCGGGATGTCGCTCAAAAGGGGAACCGGCACCTGGTGGAACAGTTCCGGGACGGTCGGCGTCTTGCCGGCTCCGTCGTACATATATTTCACGAGATAGACCGACAGCCCCAGGGCGAGAAAATTGATCGCCACCCCGCTGACCACCTGATCCGCCTTGAAGGTGATCGAAGCCACGGCATGGGGAACCGCCATGAGAACACCGGCCACCATCGCCGCCGCGAGGCCGATCCACGGGCTCCCCGTCAAGAGGGTGATCACCGCCGCGGTAAATGCGCCGATGATCATCAATCCCTCCAGGGCGATGTTGACCACGCCGGACCGTTCCGAATACAGCCCGCCGATGGCCGCCAGGATGAGCGGGGTGGAATAAAGCACCGCCGAGTGTATCAAGGCCGTCAGGTCAGGCATCTGCTTTCACCCTCCTTTCCCGCCGGAAGCGCTCAACGATCCAACCGGTGACATTGGCGGCCACAAACAGAATGATCGCCGCAAACACCACGCGAATCACTTCAAAGGGAACGTTCGCTTCAAATTGCATCGTCCCGCCGCCGTAGGTCAAGATCCCGAAGAGGACGGCGGCCAAAATCACGCCCAACGGGGTATTTCCGCCCAGCAGGGCGACGGCGATGCCGTCAAAGCCCAGCCCGTTGAAAAAGGTGAGAATCGTCAAATACTCGTCGGTCCCCAGCATCTCGGTGGCACCCGCCAGACCGGCGAAGGAACCGCTGATCATCATCGACAGGATGATGCTCCGCCGCACGCTCATTCCGGCATACTGCGACGCGTGCGGATTCAGGCCCACCGCCCGGAATTCAAAGCCGACGGTGGTCCTCCACAGCATCCAATGCATGAACAGGGCGAGAAGAAGCGCGATAAAAATCCCCAGATGAATCCGCGAATTGGCAAAGACACCCGTCAAAACATCCCAGCGGATGGAAGCGGACTCCGGAATCATCGGCGTCGAATCGGCTCCGCTGCTGAGCCAGGACCGGACCAGGAAATTGGACAGATAGAAAGCGAGGAAGTTCATCATGATGGTGGAAATCACCTCGTGAACTCCCCGCGTCGCCTTCAAAAGCCCCGGCAAAAACGCCCACAGGGCGCCGGCCAGACCTCCGAGGATCATGGCGACCAAGGCGTGCAGCACCGGAGGAAGGGGCAATTTCAGCGCCACGATGATGGCCACCAGCTGTCCGATGATGTACTGTCCTTCCGCCCCGATATTGAAAAGCCCCGTCCGGAAGGCGATGGCGACGGCCAGACCGGTCATGATGAGCGGAGAAATGGTTCGGATGGTCTCCCCGATGTCGAAGGACTGGGTAAAGGGAGTCCGAAACAGGGCGCTGTAGGCCCGCACCGGATCATAACCGGCCAGCACCATGAGGACGGCCCCCACCAGCATTCCCAGCAGAACCGAAACGACGGCCAAAAGCAGCGGCGACTGCCGATTGGCGCGAACAAAGAGATTCATGATTTCGCTCCTTCCCCCTTCCCGCCGGCCATCATGAGCCCCAATTCCTCCTCGGTCACCGTTTCGGGATCCACCCAGCCGACAATTTTCCCTTCACAGATGATGGCGATTCGATCGCTCAGTTTCATGATCTCGTCCAGATCCAGAGAGATAAGCAGCACCGCTTTCCCCTTGTCCCGCTGTTCGATCAGCCGCCGGTGGATGAATTCGATGGCGCCCACATCCAGTCCGCGGGTCGGTTGGGCGGCGATCAACAGATCCGGGTCCCGGTCCACTTCCCGGGCGATAACCACCTTTTGCTGGTTGCCTCCCGACAGCGCCCGGGCCGCCGTCCGCTCGTCCGGGGTCCGGACGTCGAACTGCTCGATCAGGCGTCGGGCGTGGGCGAAGATTTCGGGGTAGCGGAGACGGATTCCCCGGGCAAAGGGAGACTGATCATAGGTGATGAGAGCCATGTTCTCTCCGACGGAAAAATCCAGTACGAGCCCCCGCTTTTGCCGATCCTCGGGAATGTGTCCCACGCCTCGCCGGAGAATGTCCCGGGTTTTTCGGTTCGTCACATCCTTTCCGTTCAGTCGGACGACCCCCGCCTCCACCCGCCGCAGACCGGTGATCGCCTCCAGGAGCTCCGACTGGCCGTTGCCGTCCACTCCGGCGATCCCGACGATTTCCCCCGCCCGGACCTCCAGATCGAGTCCGCGGACGGCATCCAGCCCCCGATTGTCCTTCACCACCAATCCTTCCACTTCCAAAACCGCCTTCTCCGCCTGACTCGGAGCCTTCTCCACGGTAAAGGAAACATCCCGTCCCACCATCAGGGCGGCCAGACGGCTTTCATCGGTTTCGGACACAGGAAGCGAATCGATCATCTTCCCTCTCCGGATCACGGTCACCGTATCGCAGGCCCGCATGATTTCCTTCAGCTTGTGCGTGATGAAGATGATCGTCTTTCCTTCCCGTACCAGCCGTTTCATGATCTCGATCAATTCGTCGATCTCCTGGGGAGTCAGCACGGCGGTCGGTTCATCCAAAATCAGGATGTCCGCCCCCCGGTACAGGGTCTTCAAAATTTCCACCCTTTGCTGCATTCCCACCGATATGTCCCGGATCTTCGCCCGGGGATCCACCTGCAGTCCGTACTGTTCCGACAGGCGGCGAACCTCCTCCTCCGCCCGCTTCAGGTCCAGAAACCCCAGTCGGCGCGGTTCCTTGCCGAGGATGATGTTTTCCGTCACCGTAAAGGGTTCCACCAGCATGAAATGCTGATGAACCATCCCGATGCCCAGGCGGACCGCCTCGTTGGGATCGCTGATGGTCACCGGCTTTCCGTTGATCTTGATGCTCCCCTCGTCCGGCTGATACAACCCGAACAAAATGTTCATCAACGTCGATTTCCCCGCGCCGTTTTCCCCGAGCAGCGCGTGAATCTCCCCCCGCTTCACGCGCAGATCGATACCGTCATTGGCGACAAAGGCGCCGAATCGCTTGGTGATTCCTTCCATCTCTACCACAAACAATTTTCTCCCCCCTTTCGGTCGGTCGCCCAAGAAAGGGGCTAGCTTATGCTAGCCCCCGCCTCATCGGTGTCACTTGAAGGACTTCAATTCTTCTTCCGTCGAGGGTACCTTGATTTCTCCCTTTATGATTTTCTGCTTGAACTCTTCCACTTTTTTCAGCACGTCTTCGGGAACGTGCTTGCTGGTCGTCTCGGCGATGCCCACGCCGTTATCCTTCAGTCCCAGCTCCACTTCTTTTCCGCCCGGGAACTGGTTCTCCTTCGCCTGTTTGGTCACTTCAAAAACGGCCACATCGACCCGTTTGATCATCGAACTGAGCGTATGATCCGGAGCCAGGGAAGATTGATCCATGTCGACGCCGATCGCCCAGTACTTTCCTTTTTCCCGGGTCTTCACCTCGTTGAAGAGCCCTTTGCCGACTCCCCCCGCGGCGTGATAGATCACATCGACGCCGCTGTTGTACATGTTTTGGGCGAGCGAACGGCCCTTGGCCACGTCGTCGAAGCTTTCCGCGTAGGCCACCTTCACCTCCGCATCGGGGTTGGCCGCCTGGACGCCGGCCCGGAAGCCCACTTCAAACTTTTTGATCAGCGGAGACGAGATCCCGCCGATAAAGCCCACCTTATCCGTCTTGGTCATCAAACCGGCGATGACTCCCATCAGGAAGGAACCTTCATGTTCCTTGAAGGTGACCGCCACCACGTTGGGCGGAATGTTGCCCCCGAGATTGCTGTCCACGATGCCGAACTTCGCATCGCCGAACTGCTTGGCCACCTGCGGGATCACGTTTTCAAACTTGAATCCGATCCCCCAGATGATGTCCCGCCCTTCCCGGGCAAAATGCGAAAGGTTGGGAACATAATCCGCATCCCGTTTGGATTCCAGGTATTTCACATTCACGCCCAGCTCTTTCTGAAGGCGCTTCATCCCTTCCCAGGCGGTCTGGTTGAAGGATTCGTCGTTCACACCCCCGGTATCGGTCACCATCCCGGCAGAGAACGCCTCCTGGTCAGCGCCTTGCTGACCCCCCTGTTCCTGCTGGCCGGAACCGCAACCTACGGCGGTAAGGACAAGCAATGCGCATAACAATACAGAAATCCAGTTTTTCCTTTTCAAATCCCTTGACCCCCTTGGCATTGGAAACGAACTCATCCTCATTTTTCCCCGATCAGCTCCAAATCCTTCACAACCGTTCCTGCCGGGCGGATTCGCTCCACCTGGAAGGAGAATTGATCGGAGCGGAAATAATGGGAGGAAAACAGGACCGGACGATCCTGCCCGTCATAATGAAGCTGGCGCAGGATCAGGAGCGACGACTCCGGAGGACTGCACAGAAGGGAGGAAATCCTCTCGTGGTATCCAATCGCTTCCACGCGGGTGCGGGCTCTCACGACGCGCCTTCCCGCCTTTTCAAAAAGCTGAAACAGAAAATCGCTTTCACAGGGATGGAAATCTTCAGCCATCGAAGCCGGAAACTTGTCCAAACAATAAACCACCGGTTTCCCATTCGCTGTCCGGACCTGCTCCAGTCGAAAAACCATCTCCCCGGGCTCCAGTTTCAACAGCTCCCTGAGCCACGGATCCGGTTTCTCGACGGAAGCGTCCAAGAAGACCGTACCGGCGGAACAGCCCGAACGGGTGATCATATCGGAAACGCTGATCAGCTCTTCCAACCGGATAGAAAAAACCGGACGGGCACCGACTACCCACCCGATCCCGTGGTGGCGGACGAGGTACTTTTCCTCCTCCAGAACCATAAGCGCCTCCAGAATCTCGCTCCGGCTGACATCCAACTGCCGCGCCAATTCATATTCCGACGGAAGAAGCTCCCCTTCCGCCCAGACACCGCGGTTCAACATCTCCCTCAATCGTTCGACGCAGGAACTTTCCTCCATACTCGTGGCATCAGCCTCCTTCCGGCAGCACCAAAACCGAGGGTCACCCCATCCTTTTTTATACCATGCCCGGTGGCTTTTGGCCAGTATTTTCATCACTTACCTCAAATGGAGATCTGTTTCCGGGCGTGAAGCTGTTCGGGCGTGATCAGCACCTCCCGCGGTTTGCTTCCCTCATAGGGGCCCACCACCCCCCGGCTTTCCATGAGATCGATCAGCCGGGCCGCCCGCGTGTATCCGATGCGCAACCGGCGCTGCAGCATGGAGGCGGAAGCCACCCGCGCCTCCACCACCAGCCGAACCGCTTCCGGATACAACTCGTCGTCCATCGCCCCCTCTTCCTCCGACTCCTTCAAATCGGGGATCATCTCCTCGTTATAACGGGCTTCCTGCTGCTCCTTCACAAATTGCACCACCGCCTCCACCTCCTTGTCGGAGACAAAGGCCCCTTGAACGCGGATCGGTTTGGGCGCCCCCACGGGCAGGTACAGCATATCTCCCCTGCCCAGCAATTTCTCCGCCCCGCCCATGTCCAGAATGGTCCGGGAGTCCACCTGGGAGGAGACGCTGAATGCGATCCGCGAAGGGATATTGGCCTTGATGACGCCGGTGATCACATCGACGGAGGGACGCTGGGTGGCGATGATCAGATGGATCCCCGCGGCCCGGGCCATTTGAGCCAGGCGGCAGATCGCGTCCTCCACATCCGCCGGGGCCACCATCATCAGGTCCGCCAATTCGTCGATGATCACCACGATATACGGCAGCGGATCCCGCTCCGGATCCCCCTCGATCATTTGATTATACCGCTCGATGTCCCGGGCTCCCGTCTTGGCAAACAGCCCGTAACGCTTCTCCATCTCGGCCACCACTTTTTTCAAAGCCACTGCCGCACGCCGGGCGTCGGTGACCACCGGGGTGAGCAGGTGGGGAATCCCGTTGTAGACGTTGAGCTCCACCATTTTGGGGTCCACCATCATCATTTTGACTTCGTTCGGTTTCGCCTTGTAGAGGAGGCTGGTGATGATCGCGTTGATGCAGACGCTTTTTCCGGACCCCGTCGCGCCCGCGATGAGCAGATGCGGCATCTTCGCCAGATCCCCGATCACCGGTTCCCCGGAAATATCCCGTCCCAGCACCAGACTCAACTTGGAGGGGGATTCGTGGTAGGCGGAACTTTCCAGCAACTCCCTGAGCCCCACCGTGGCGATTTCCGGATTGGGCACCTCGATCCCCACCGCGGACTTGCCGGGAATCGGGGCTTCGATCCGGATATCCCGCGCCGCCAGGGCGAGGGCCAAATCGTCCGCCAGATTCACAATCCGGCTCACCTTCACCCCGACCTCGGGATGCACCTCATATCGGGTCACCGCAGGCCCCCGATGGGCATGGGTCACCTTGGCCCGGACGCCGAAGCTTTCCAGGGTGGCTTCCAACTTTTTCGCCTTGGACATGATCTCCTGCTTTTCCTCTCCCCGATGGGGATTGCGCTGCTTCTTCAGGAGGGAATAGGGGGGCAGGCGGTATTCCGACGGTTCCGGATTCGACTGCTGGAAATGCACCTTGACGGACGCCTTCTCCCGGGCTTTCGGTTCCGGTTTTTCCTCCCATTCCTTCAGCGGAAGGGTGAGCTGCCGGGGACGGACCGATTCCGAAGAGGAGGAGAATTCCCGCTGATGTTCCTTCTCCATGAAATCGTGGATCACAGGGGCCTCCCCATCTCCCCCCGCCACCTCCCCGAGGGGCGGCGGGGCGGCCTTCTTCCGCTTCCTTTTTTTCCCGGAGGACGCTTTCCGCTTCAAGCGCTCCGCCAACTCCCGCTTCCACCCATGGAGCCGGCGACGCGCCCGTTCCCGGACGGAGCGGACCATCTGGACGAAGGAAAAGCCCGTCGCCAGCAGACTTCCCGCCAAAAACAGAGAGACCACCGCAATGGGCGTCCCCGCCTCATCGAACAAATACTCGAAGAGCGAGTATACCAAAGCGCCGATCATGCCCCCGCCGATATCCGTGGGAAGCTGCGCTTGGCGCTCCGCCAAGATCTTTTCCCAGGTGACGGCGAGAACCGTTTTCTCCCGGTCCTCCGGCCCGAGGGCGTCCATCATGCTCATGTGGTTCAGCACCAAAAACGCCAGGATGATCAGGACGACCCCGGTCCAGCGGGGGGACCATCCCGTGGGCCAACGCCGCTTCACCATGATGTAGAGGGACAAGATCATGCCGGTGAGGGGAATGATGAAATCCCAGGTTCCCACCAGAAACCGGGACAAATATGTGAGGGAGCGGCCGACCGCTCCCAGGCTGGCCATGGCGATCAGCGATGCGGTGAACAGGGCGATCCCGTACAGTTCAAAGTGGATGGCCCTTTGAATCTGTTCTTTTCTCTTTTTCTTTCCCTTGGACATCGATCTCACCTTTCCGGGCAAAGCCTCCGTTCCCATTATAACATGGAAACTGGCACAATCAGCCAATTGAAGGGGCAAATTTGTCCGAAGCAAAAAGAGGCCGAACCGCCGGAAAAACTCCGGGATCCGACCGTCTTTCCGTGGGGTCTCGGGTGCGGAAGAAACGGGGGCCTTTACGGGAGGGAGGGAACGAGCCTTACCCGGTTGCCCGGTTGAAAGCGGGGATCCAGATAGTGGCGGGGATCGGGGGAAAGCAGGCGGACAATCCGCGCTTCTCCGTTTTCCAGGATCTCCACCTGCATCGCCACGCCGCCGATGGACACATCCCGGATGCGGCGCTTCGGGGGAGACAGCGGATCCGTGTAGATCCATTCGGGAGGATAAATCGTGTAATGAATCATTGGACGGTCCCCCCCGCTTTCCTCGCTTCGATCAGCCGGTTCAACTCCGCCATGGCATCGGCCAATCCGCCCACCCGGTCGATCAATCCGTATTCCACCGCGTCCCGGCCGATCACATTGGTGCCGATATCCCGGGCCAGTTCTCCGGTCCGGAACATCAGCTGCCGAAACAGCTCCTCGGTGATGTTGGAATGGTTGACGACGAAGCGGATCACCCGCTCCTGCATCTTCTCCAGATACTCAAAGGTTTGGGGCACACCGATCACCAAACCCGTCAGCCGGATCGGATGAATGGTCATGGTGGCCGTTTCGGTGATGAAGCTGACATCGGCGGCCACGGCGATCGGCACGCCGATGCTGTGCCCTCCCCCCAGCACGAGGGAAACCGTCGGCTTGCTCATCGTGGCGATCATCTCGGCGATGGCCAAACCGGCCTCCACGTCCCCGCCGATGGTGTTGAGGGCGACAATCACGCCTTCCACCTGCGGATTCTGCTCCGCCGCGACAATTTGAGGGATGACGTGTTCATATTTGGTCGTCTTGTTGTGGGAAGGCATGACCAGATGCCCTTCGATTTGACCGATCACCGACAAACAAAAGATGTTGGATTCCAGCTGCGGAACATTGGACCCGCCCAACTGCTGAATGGCTTGAATCGTCTCTTTTTTCCTGTCCGGCTCCTCGATCAAAGGCTTTTCATTCCAAAACCCATCCACTTCAGTGTGCACCCCTTTTGCTCCGAAGTCCAAAAAATCCGTCCGCACGGGGGGCGCCACGGAACCGTCGCCTGCTCAACCCCCCGCCTTCCCACCTAGTATGCTCCGGGAGCATCCGTAATAAAAAGGGGACTTTCTTAAGCCCCGGAAATCAAAACAAAGGCGCAGCTTCCGCCGATCCGCCCGTGTCGCAAATCAGGGACGCGCCGGCCTGAAGCATCTCCCGGTGCAAATCTCCGCCCGCAAACAGCCTCCTGCCCGCAAGATGCTGTGAGCCAGCCATCTTTCCGGGGCGAAAGCAAGGCGGGCAACGTCCCAAGGCGGAGATGGAACCCGGTGAGGCGCGGGGTTCCGGCACGGGGGTGGGACCTGAAAAAGCCCTCGGTGATCGGGGGATCAGGCGTGCGGTATCTGCCTCGATGACCGAACATTGACTGCCTGGGCATCATGACCGGAATCGAACAAGGACAACACCCCGTGCATGGGATGGTTCCCGAAAGGACAAACGAAGGCCGACAATTTGCAAAACAGATCACACAGCCGCCCCCGGGACAGGGGAGGCCAAGAGCGCTGCAAACAGCCAATTCCTTCAAAATCAAAAAAAGCCGGCACCCGAAGGTGCCGGCTTTCGAACCGGGAATCAGACCTCCATGATGATCGGCAAAATCATCGGACGCCGCCTCGTCCGGTCGTACAAAAAGCGGCTCAAGGCATCCCGGATGTTGGTCTTGAGGGAAGCCCATTCGCTGACCCGGTTCCTCATGCATTTTTCCATCGTCTGCGTGACAATGCGGTTGGCTTCATCCAACAGTTGCTCCGATTCCCGCACGTAGACGAAACCGCGGGAAATGATATCCGGACCGGACAAAATCGTGCCGTTGTTTTTGCTCAGGGTGACTACAACCACCAAAATTCCGTCTTGTGACAACAACTTGCGGTCTCTGAGCACGATATTTCCGACATCTCCGACTCCCAAACCGTCAATCAACACATTGCCCGTGGCAATCTTGGGTCCGTAACGCGCCTTTCCGTCGGAAAACTCGACCGTGTCCCCGTTGTCGCAGATAAAAATGTTTTCCGGACGGATGCCAACAGACTCGGCAAGTTGGGCATGAGCACGCAGCATGCGATACTCACCGTGAATCGGGATAAAGTACTTGGGACGAATCAGGTTCAGCATCAATTTCAAGTCTTCCTGCGACCCGTGGCCGGATACGTGCACTCCGTGCTGGGACGTCGTGCTGTAGACGACATCCGCTCCGATGCGGAACAGCTGATCCACCGTGCGCGCGACCAACTTCTCATTCCCCGGAATGGGCGTGGCCGCAATCACCACGGTGTCGCCGGGAAGCACCTCCACCTTGCGATGAGACGAATGGGCCATCCGGGTCAAAGCCGACATGGGTTCCCCCTGGCTTCCCGTCGACATCACGGCCACCTTATGGGCGGGCAGCTTGTTGATCTCATCCGGATCGATCAGCAAGCCGTCCGGAACCCGAAGATACCCCAGCTCCATCCCGATGTTGACCACATTCACCATGCTGCGCCCCACAACCGCCAGTTTTCGTCCGTGCTTGTGGGCAGCATCCATCACCTGCTGAATCCGGTGAATGTTGGAGGCAAAGGTGGCCACAATGATCCGTTGCTTGGCCTTGCGGAACACCTCTTCCAGGGCTTCCCCGACCACCCGTTCCGAACCCGTGAAACCAGGCCGCTCCGCGTTGGTGCTGTCCGACATAAGGCATAAAACGCCTCTTTTTCCGATCTCAGCCATCTTGTGCATGTCCGCGGCCTGACCGTTCACCGGGGTGAGATCGAACTTGAAGTCCCCCGTGTGCACCACCAGACCTTCCGGCGTTTCCAGACAAATCCCCACCGAATCCGGAATGCTGTGGTTGGTCTTGAAGAAGGTGGCCTTGATCGAACCGAGCCTGACTTCCGAACGGCTGTGAATCAGAATCCGCTTCGTCTCGTTCAACAGGTGCGCTTCCCGCAGCTTGTGTTCGACAAGCCCCAAGGTCAATTTCGTCCCGTACACCGGCACATTCAGATGGCGCAGGATGTAAGGAAGAGCTCCGATGTGATCCTCATGTCCGTGCGTCAAAAGAATCCCGCGTACTTTCTCGCGATTTTCGATCAGGTACGTGATGTCGGGAATGACGACATCGATTCCCAGCATCTCCTCTTCCGGGAACATCAACCCCGCGTCGATCACCACGATATCGTCCCCGTACCGAACCACGTACATGTTCTTCCCGATTTCGTCCAACCCACCGAGCGCAAAAACGGTCAGTTTGCCTCGTGAGTTGAATCTTGTCAAAAAAATACCCTCCTGTATTCAGTTGTAAGTCACCCGAAACCGCACAAGCCACTTGCGTTCATTATACACGAACCGGGACGCCGGACGCAACAATCCGGAAAAACCCCTCCCCAACGAAAAACGCTTCGGGGAATCCCGAAGCGTTTTTCCGTGCCAAAATCAAATGTTCAGCCTGCGGAGCAGGTCTTCGATCCGGCGCCGCTCTTCCTCCGTCGGCGGGACGAGGGGGAGGCGCACGGTCGGATCGCACAATCCCTTCACATGCAAGGCGTATTTGACGGGAACCGGATTGGAAGTGATGAACAGGCCCTCAAACAGCGGATGGTACTCCTGGTGAATCCGGGCCGCCCGCCGCACGTCGCCGGCAAAAAAGGCGTCCATCATCTCCCTCAATTGGGATCCGACCAGGTGGCTGGCCACGCTGACGACCCCCACCCCTCCCACCGCCAGGACGGGCAACAGCAGCTTGTCGTCGCCGCTGTAGACCGCCACCCTATCCGGCACGCGGGAGGCCAATTCCGTCACCTGCGACAAGTCGCCGCTCGCTTCCTTGATCGCCACCACGTTGTCCATCTCTGCGAGGCGGACCATCGTGTCGACGGAGATGTTCATCCCGGTCCGTCCCGGGACGTTGTAGAGCATGACCGGGAGGGAAGTCGCCTCGGCGATCGCTTGGAAATGGCGGAACAGACCCTCCTGAGACGGCTTGTTGTAATAGGGGCCCACCAACATCACCCCGTCCACGCCGGCCTCTTCCGCCTCCTTCGTCAGCCGGATGGAGGCTTCGGTGTTGTTGCTGCCCGTTCCGGCGATCACCTTCACCCGGCCGTCCGCCTGCCGGCTCACCCGGCGGAACAACTCCAGCTTTTCCTCGTGGGTGAGCGTCGGCGATTCTCCGGTGGTTCCGGCAACCACGAGAGTTTCCGTTCCCGTGCGGATCAGATGTTCCACAAGTTCGGTAACCCGCCGCCAATCGACCGCTCCGTCCGGGGTGAACGGAGTGATCATCGCTGTCACCAGTCTGCCGAATTGCACGTCCGTCATCCTCCATTAATGATGTCTTGGCGGTCTCTCCGCTCATTGATAGTGAATCTTGTGCAGTTCAAACTTGCGGTGAAGGGCCCGGACGGCCTTATGCATGTCTTCCCCCCGCACCAGCACCCAAATGGTGGTGTGGGAGTCAGCCGACTGCAGGATCTGGATATCCTCGTCCGTCAAAGCCTCCACAATTTTGGCCATGACGCCGGGAACCCCCGCGATGCCGGCCCCCACCGCCGAAACCTTGGCGCAGTTCCGGTTAAGCTCCGCCTCAAAACCCAGGTCGCGCAAAAGAGCTTCGGCGCGGTCCGCCCACTCGTCGAAAACCGTGTACGCCACTCCGCTCGGATTGACATTGATGAAATCGATGCTGATCCCGTTTTCCGCCATCGCCTTGAACACTTTCAGTTGCAGGTCGTATTGCCCTTCCCCGGCATGAACCTTGATCTGGGTCACGCCCGGAACCTGCGTGATTCCCGTGATCAGCCGGTCATTCACTTCCCCGGCCAGGCGGTTCACTTCCCCCTGATTGGTCACCAGGGTGCCGGGGCTGTCGGCGAGGGTGGAGCGAACGCGGATCGGGACGTTGGTCTGCATGGCGATCTCCACCGCCCGGGGATGGATCACCTTGGCCCCCTGGAAAGCGAGGTTGCACATCTCCGTGTAGGTGACCGTGTTCAGGGCCACCGCGTCCTCCACGATCCTGGGATCCGCGGTCATGATCCCGTTCACGTCGGTGAAAATGTCCACCATCTCCGCGCCCAGGGCCACCCCGAGGGCCGTGGCCGTCGTGTCGCTTCCCCCGCGTCCGAGGGTGGTGATCTCCCCTTCGGTCGTCCGTCCCTGGAAACCGGCGACGATCGGCACCCGTCCCTTCTCCAGCTCCTGACGGACCCGGACGGGATTGACGGTGATGATCTGGGCGTTGGTGTGATCGTTATTGGTGATGATTCCCGCTTGCCCTCCCGTCAACACGCAGCAGTCAATCCCTTTGGACCGCAGAAGACTGGCCAAGACGGATGCGGAAATGATCTCGCCGCAGTGGAGAAGCAAATCCATTTCCCGGGGAGGGAGAGCATCGCCGTTGTTTTTGACCCATTCCAGCAAGGTGTCGGTTGCGTAGGGAGCCCCTTTTCTCCCCATCGCCGAAACCACGACCACCAAACGATACCCTTCATCCAAAGCGGTCCGGACATGGTGAGCCACCCGTTCCCGCAGCTCCGGCGTCGCCAGGGATGTTCCTCCGAATTTCTGAACCAGGATCTTCATGCCCTGCCCCCTTTTACCTGTCGGTGGAAATGAGAAGTTCGGCAATCTGTACCGCGTTGGTTGCTGCTCCCTTCAACAGATTGTCCGCCACAACCCACAGGTGAAGCCCCTTGGGGTTGTGCAGATCGCGGCGGATCCTTCCCACGAAAACTTCGTGGCGGCCGTCCGCCGTAAGGGGCATCGGATACACCTGCTCGTCAATGTCGTCCTGGACGATAATGCCCGGAGCGTCCGCCAAAATCCTGCGAACCTCCTCCGGATCGGCTTCTTCCTTCAGTTCCGCATAGACCGATTCGCTGTGACCGCGAAGGACCGGAATGCGCACGCAGGTGGCGCTCACCCGGATCGAGTCGTCCTCGAAAATCTTCTGGGTCTCCCGCACCATTTTCATCTCTTCCAACGTGTACCCGTTTTCCTGGGACACGTCGCACTGGGGAATCGCATTGAAGGCGATCTGGTAATGCTTGGACAGCTTGCTCACCGGGAGCACTTCGCAGGACACCTCTTCGCCGCTGATCACCGCCCGGGTTTGCCGCTTCAGTTCCTCGATCGCCTGCCAGCCCGAGCCGGAAACCGCCTGGTACGTGGAAACGATGACGCGCTCCAGTCCGTAACGGTCGCGGATCGGTTTCAAGGCGACCACCATCTGAATGGTAGAGCAGTTGGGATTGGCAATGATCCCCTTGTGCTCCCGAACCTTATGCCCGTTGACTTCGGGAACCACCAGGGGAACATCGGGATCCATCCGGAAAGCGTTGGTGTTGTCGATGACGACGGCGCCCCGTTTCACCGCTTCCGGAGCCAGTTTGAGGCTGACTCCCCCGCCGGCGCTGAACAAAGCGATGTCCACTCCTTCGAAGGCGTCGGGAGTGGCTTCGCGGACAACCACCTCTTCGCCCCGGAACCGAACGCTTTTGCCTGCGGATCTCGCCGATGCCAGGGGGCGGAGTTCCCCGACGGGGAACGAACGCTCCTCCAGGTTTTTCAGCATCTGTTCTCCGACCGCGCCCGTGGCTCCCACCACGGCGACTGTATAGGTTTTGGCCATGTGTGATCTCCCCCTCTCCCGAACATTAAGAGGCCCTTGTCTCCGCGCCTTTATCCCCTCATGGCAAAAAGGCGCCGGATGCTCCTGGCCGCGCCAAAAAGGAAGGAACCTGGAGGCCGTCCTTGATGCCGGCAACATCCGGTCCTCCAGGAGATGTCCCATCCGAAAGGGTTGGTGCTAAAACCCTGCACCTTCCTTTCATCCGGACACCGCAGCCCCCCTTGCCGGAGGGGCGGTGAACGCGTCAAGTCTCTCTCTATTATGAAGTCAAGTAGCGATATTTTTCAACTATTAACGGTTGCAGCTGTTTTCCCTCCATTGCCGCGGCGCAGGTTTCCGGAATCAATTCCATGCGGGCGACCATGGAGTTGGGCTTCTTTTCGGGATTGTCCTGGCCGAAGGGAACGAAGTAGATGTCCCTCGCCGGCAGAAGGCGGGCCAGGTTGACCGCATTGAGGCCGAGGGCATCGTTGGTGGAGATCGCCACCACCACGGGACGGTGATTCCGCATTTGGGCTTTGGCCGCCATGAGGACGGGACCGTCGGTCAAGGCATTGGCCAAGCGGGCCAGGGTGTTTCCGGTGCAGGGGGCGATCACCAGACAATCCAGCAACTTTTTCGGGCCGATCGGCTCCGCTTCCGGAACGGTCGTGATCATCGGCTCGGAAGTGATCTCCCGGATCTTGGCAATCCACTCCTCGGCCTTCCCAAAACGGCTGTCCACGTTGGCCACCGTGTACGAAAGGATGGGAATCACCTTGGCGCCGAGCTGTACCAGACGCTTCATCTGCGGCAAAACCTCGTCATGGGTGCAATGGGAACCCGTCATCGCAAAGCCGATAGTTTTTCCCTCGAAATTCATCGCTCCCCTTTTCCTCCCTTTCCGTCCTGTTCGGACAAATCCTGGACTATGGTCATCGCGAGAATGCGTCCGGCCGTTTTCGGGGCGACGAGTCCCGGCAGGCTGGGGGCGAGCAGAGCCTTGATTCCCCTTTTTTCCGCGTATCCGAAGTCCACTCCCCCCGGTTTGGAAGCCAGGTCGATGATCACCGCACGGTGGGGCATGTGGGCAATCACGCGGGATGTGACGACAAGTGCCGGTATCGTGTTAAACAAAAGATCCACATCCTCCACCTGATCGGAGAGCTCCTCAATCTGAAAAGGGGTGAGCCCCATCTCATACGCCCGGGCAAACAACTCGCTCTGCCGAACCCCTACGCGGACCTTGGCGCCCAATCCGTGGAGCGTTCGGGCCAGCGTCATGCCCACCCTTCCCAACCCCAGCACGATGCAGGCGGAGCCGTGGATGGTGATGTCCGTGTTTTGAATGGCCATCATCAAAGCCCCTTCCACCGTGGGAATCGAATTGTAGATGGCGACATCGTCCCTTTCCAGCAGCTCCACCAAGCGCTTGCCGCGTTTCTCGCAAAGATAGCGCAGATAGGGTTTGGCCATCCCGGCGTAGATCACCGCCTGCTCCGGCAGCGCCTCGATCAGTTCCTCGGTGAGGACCAGCGTTTTTTTCGTAAAGATGCTTTCCACATTTCCGCGGTCATCCGTGCCGACAATGGGAAGGATCAAAACGTCCACCGTCTTCATCAGATCGGGGGTGAGCTCCCGGTTCGTCGCTTCGATGAACGGATTTTGCAGATTGTCAAATCCGACGAGGCTCACACGGGCCCGCAAATCGATGCATTTCTTGATGATTTCCAACTGCCGGGCATCTCCCCCGAGAAAGACGATATGTTTGCCTGACAGCATCGCCGATACCCCTTTCCCCCTGCGCCCCAGGCGGCTTGATCAGTTCTCACTGCCTGATCCCATATTATGAAAGGGGGGAGGCTTCGGTTACCCGTCCGGATGAGCTCCTGCCATCAAAAAACGAGCCCGCAACGCGGGCTCGAGATTGATGACAAACCCCCTGGCTCTTTTCGCAAGAAAAGCGCCAGGGGTTGCATGTTTATGGGGAATAAACAGATAAAGGAAATTAGATTTGGTAAATTAGGCGGATCACAAAGCCTTTTCCTCTCTTCGAGAGGAGCAAGGCCATTTTTTTGATGTTTTGAGCCACGGCAATAAGGAGGCATTGCTCTCTGACTTTGGCAAGCCCCCTGTAGCGTGCATAACGAAGCCCATGAAGTTCTTTGGCGTCAGCGAAGCTGCGCTCAATGGTCTGACTCCGTCGTTTATACAGTTGTTTGCCCCTTTCACTTAAACGGTTTTGACGTGCCCAC